>JBBQAC010000251.1:0-6425 GCA_038315915.1 Phormidesmidales cyanobacterium | reverse complement strand
GTGGCTTTGCCGCGCATGAATAATTTGCTGACGTTCTCACCCGACCCGCGGGCTGTGGTGCTGACCGCGCTGCCGTGGATTCCGCCTGTGCTTTTTCCGATGCGCTGCGAGAGTTTGACGTAATCTTCCTTGTCAGTTCCCATTTCGGTCAGAGCGCGGGCGAAGATTTCTGTCAGCGGCAATAGTTCTTTTGGAAGCGCGTGCAGGTCAAAGCCGAGGTCGAGGTAGACAATTCCGTTCGTGAACAGGTCATGATACATCACGGGCGTATCCTGAATCTGAATCACTTCAATTGGAATGGTTTTGTTTTCCTTCTCCAGATCTGAAAGCTGGAGGAAGGGCATGGTCGCCAGTGCTTCTGGCGAGTTTGGAGTCTCTTGCAACAACTTGAGTCGTTTGGTGTTTTCGACGCACGTCTGCAATTGCTCCACACACAAGCCATACAAGGGTGTGTTTCTTAATTTTAAACACAGCTTTTATACTTTTTCGGGTGAACTGAAGCGAGCCTTTAGTGAAGCGGCGAATACGATTTATGATTGACGTACCTTTTATGATTGATGTGCTTTTTATCCTCGTTGCTGAATACCCTCAATGCAAAGCCCTCCAACGCAAAGGATCTTGATACTTGCCGCTAATCCATTGGATTCGTCCAGGCTGCGTTTGGATGAGGAACTGCGTGAAATTGAGGCGGTGCTGAGTCGGGCTAAGCAGCGCGATCGCTTTGATATCCGCCCGCAGTACGCCACGCGCCCAAGCGATATTCAGCAGGCTCTGCTCGACTACAATCCACAGATTGTTCACTTTTGCGGTCACGGTGACGGCGCGGCAGGGCTGATCTTTGAAGATGATACGGGTAGGAGTCAGTTTGTCAATGCTCAGGCGCTGGCGAATTTGTTTGAGCTATTTGCCGATCAGGTGAAGTGTGTGGTGCTCAATGCCTGCTATTCGGAGGTGCAGGCGGTGGCGATTGTAGAGCACATTGATGCGGTGATTGGGATGAATCAGCCGATTGGAGATAAGGCGGCGATTCGGTTTGCGGAAGGGTTTTACCGGGGGCTAGGAGCTGGCAAGGATGTAGAGTTTGCCTATAGGCTAGGGCGAAATTCGGTGGAGCTGCAAGGCATTGCCCAGGAGAATATTCCGGTGCTGAAACGGAAGGGTGAGGCGATCGCCTCAGTGACCCAGCCTAATCCAGCAGTCGGTGAGAAAACCCCTGAAGCGGGACAGACTCGTAAGGCGACGGTTGTGCCAGACGTGCCTAAGCCTCCTGTGAGGCGATCGCGCGTATTTATCAGCTACAAGCGCGATGTGGAGCCAGATGAGCCGGTGGCGCAAGCGATCTGCGCGGCGTTGCAGCAGCAGCATGAGGTGTTTATCGATCAAAAGATGCTGGTGGGGACGCCTTGGGCGGAGCGGATTGAGCGGGAGCTGGAAAGCTCGGATGTGTTGATTGTGCTACTGTCGGCGCATTCGGTGTATAGCGAAATGGTGGAGCATGAGGTGGAGCTGGCCTATCGCTTTGGGCGAATTGAAGGGGCGGGGGGTTGCCCAAGGATTTTGCCGGTGCGGTTGGGGTATCGTCAGCCGTTTCAGTATCCGCTGAGCCGGTATTTAGACCCGTTGAACTGGGCAATGTGGACGGATGAGGGTGATACTGCTGGGCTGATTGAGGAACTGCTGCGGGCGATCGCAGGTGAACCGCTCTCAATTACCGAGGCTGAAAAAGCTGACCTGTTGCAGCCCGCAGTCAGCGATGGCTCAATTCCAACTCCGGTGCCTTCGGCTCAGCCGGTGCCGCTGGAGTCGCCAGATCAAGGGACGATGGCGCTGGAGTCGCGGCTGTATATTCGGCGGGCGGAGGATGACCGGGCGCTGAGGGCAGTGGAAGCTCAAGAAGGCACGGTGATTATCAAAGGGGCAAGGCAGATGGGCAAAAGCTCGCTGCTGAATCGGATGATGGCGGGGGCAGTGGATCGAGATCAGCAGGTGATTTTTTTAGATTTTCAGCTGTTCGATCAGCCTGCGCTGGAGAACCGGGAGCGGTTTTTTCGGCAGTTTTGTACGTTTTTGGCCGATGAGCTGGAGCTGCCGAACCGGCTGAGTGAGTATTGGGATGAGGATTTGCCTTTGCCGAAAATTTGTACGAGCTATATGGGGCGCTATTTGCTCAAGGCGCTAGATGGCCCGGTGGTGCTGGCGATGGATGAGGTGGATCGGGTGCTGAATACGGGCTTTCGCTCGGACTTTTTTGGCATGTTGCGCAGCTGGCACAATAAGCGGGCGATGAGTAAGCTGTGGCGCAATTTCAGCCAAGTGCTGGTGATTTCGACTGAGCCGTATCAGCTGATTGAAGATTTAAATCAGAGTCCGTTTAATGTGGGGCAAACGCTGCGGCTGCAAGATTTTACGCTGGCGCAAGTGATGGAGCTGAATGAGCGGCATGGCAGTCCATTTGGGTCGGGTGAGCTGGATGAGCTGATGCGGTTGCTGGCGGGGCATCCGTATTTGGTGCGGCGATCGCTCTACTTACTCGCCACAGGAGAGTACACGCCTGCAACCTTTTTTGACAGTGCAGCGTCTGATCGGGGGCCGTTTGGTGGGCATTTGCGACGGCATTTGTTTCGGTTGCAGGGTAAGGCGGATTTGACTCAGGGATTGCTGGAGATTTTGCGCGATCGCCGCTGCGCGGATGAGCAGTTGGTGTGGCGGCTAGAGGGGGCGGGGCTGGTGACGCGGGAGGAGCCAAGGGTGGTGCCGCGCTGTGAGCTGTATGCCACGTATTTTAGAAAGCATTTGCAGTAAATCGTTAGCGCATGGGGCCTTATGGAAACGCCGAATCCTAATTTTTATACGGTGGGTGGCCCGGTGCAGGCGGGCAGCGGGGTGTATGTGCCGCGCCGGGCGGATGGGGATCTGCTGGCGCTGTGCCGGGAGGGGACGTTTGCCTATGTGCTGACGGCGAGGCAAATGGGCAAGAGTAGCCTGATGGTGCGGACGGCGCAGCAGTTGGCTGAAGAGGGCGTGGTGACGGCGATTGTCGATCTTCAGGGGTCGGGGAAGCTGGTGTCGGTGGAGCAGTGGTATCTGAACTTTTTGGCGTCGCTAGAAGAGGCGCTGGAAGATCAAGATGTGGCGCTAGAAACCAATGTGCGGCGGTGGTGGCAGCAAAATAGCGACTTGGGGCCGTCGAAGCGGTTTTCGCTGTTTGTAGAAAAGGTGCTGCTGGCGGAGGTGAGCGCGCCGATTGTGATTTTTGTCGATGAGATTGATACGACGCTGGGGCTGGAGTTTACGGACGACTTTTTTGTGGCGATTCGCTACTTTTACACCTCGCGGGCGACGAAGCCGGTGTTTGAGCGACTGTCGTTTGTGTTAATTGGGGTGGCAACGCCGGGAGATTTGATACGCGATCGGCAGCGGACGCCTTTTAATGTGGGGCAGCGGGTGGAGGTGACGGACTTTACCCCGGCGGAGGTGCAGCCTTTGGCCGCAGGATTGGGTTTGGCTGCGCTAGAGGCGGATCAGGTAATGAGCTGGGTGATGGATTGGACGGGGGGACACCCGTATTTGACGCAGCAGTTGTGTCGGGCGCTGGCGGAAGGAGCGGTGCAAGGGGCGGCGCAAGATTCGCCTGGGCAGGGGGCGAGTTGGACACAAGCAGGAATTGCGGCGATAGTGGCGGCTACGTTTTTTGGGGAGATGCGGGAGCGGGATAACAACTTGCAGTTTGTGCAGGGGATGCTGACGGTGGGTGCGCCGGATATTTATGAGACGTTGGGGACGTATCAGCAGGTGCGGGCCGGGCGGCCTGTGCAGGATGAGGAGCAGTCGCTGATAAAGTCGCATTTAAAGCTGTCGGGGATTGTGCGGCGAGAGGAGAATAAGACGCTGCGGGTGAGCAACCGGATTTATGAGACGGTGTTTGATGGGGCGTGGATAAAAGAGAATTTGCCGGTGAACTGGCGGAAGCGGATTCAGCGGTTGCAGGGAGGAATCGCGGCGAGTTTGTTGCTATTGGGAGTGATGTCGGGGTTTACGGTTTGGGCGCTAAAAGAACGGGCGCAGGCGGCGGCGCAGCGAGATCGGGCTGAGGGGCTGTTAGCACAGGTAAAAGAACAGAAGAGTATCGCTGTAGGTGAAGCGCAAAATGCAAGGAAAGCTTTAGCGAAAGCAACAGAGCAGGAAAAGATTGCGGGAGAGCGAAGAAAAGCAGCAGAAGCCTCAGAAAAGAAGGCTGAGGAGCGGCGCAAGGAAGTAGAAGCTGCTGGGAAAACTGCCGAGGAGCAGCGCAGTCAGGCGGAAGTGGCCAGGCAGCAGGCGGAGACTGCAAAGCTTACAGAAGCGCAGCAGCGGCAGATTGCTGAGCAGCGGCAGCGGGAAGCAGAGCAAGCTCAAGAGGCAGAGACGGCGGCAAGGAGAGCAGAAGTTGAAGCTAGGCAGAATGCTGAAGCAGCAACAGCAACCGCAAAACAGCAACAGCAAATCTCGCTGGCAAGGCAACTTGCCGCCCAGGCAGACTCTATCCGACGCCTTCGGGGAAGCTTGCTCCCTACTAGCATTTTGCTAGCGGCTGAATCTAGTCAGCGGCTGATTCAGCTCGAAGCCCAAGTGCCGATTAGCCGAGGCGAGGCGGATGTGGCACTACGAAACTATACTTTAAAGGCACCGGAAATCGCCAAGCTCAATCATGATTCACCTGTCAATGCGGTGAGCTTTAGCCCCGATGGGCGCTATGTGGCGACCGCCAGTGCTGACAATACGGCGAGAGTGTGGGATAGCCAGAGCGGCCAGGAAATCGCCAAGCTCAATCACGATGCAGGTGTCAACGCGGTGAGCTTTAGCCCCGATGGCCGCACTATTGCCACCGCCAGTGCAGACGGCACCGCCCAAATTCGCTACGTTTTCACCCAAGACGTGCTCACCCAAGCCTGCGCCCGCCTCACCCGCAACCTCACCCTTAGCGAATGGCGTCGCTACCTCGGCGACAGCGAACCCTACCGCAAAACCTGCCCCAACCTCCCCTACCCAGACGACTACGAAACCGAAACCGAATCCAACAACCCGCTATCTTCCCTCTCTCGCTGGCTGGTTGCCCGCGCTAGCGCAATGTTGCCATAATGAGAATAGACTTCAGTGGCGCTAAACCAATGACCCATCCCAAACTGCAAGAGATTCTAGCCAAGTTAAAAGAGTATCTGGAGTCAGTCTACGGTGAGCGACTGACATCGCTGGTGTTGTTTGGCTCCCAAGCCAGAAGAGACGCAACCACCCACTCCGACATCGATGTGATGATCGTTCTATCTGAAGAAGTAGACATTCCTCAGGAAAATAAGAGGCTCAGCGAGTTTGTTGCTGCACTTTGTCTTGAGCACGATGTTTTAATCACCCACGTATGGGCAGGCTTGCAAGACTGGCAAACCAGGCAAAGTCCTCTGCTGATAAATATTCGGCGTGAAGGTGTTGCTATATGAACGAAGAGCAATCTTTATTAGTAGAAAAAGCCAAAGAAAGCTTGAAAGCAGCTCAACTTTTGTCTGAGGAAAACATGCATGGCTTTGCTGTTTCGAGAGCGTACTACAGCATGTTCTATATCGCTCAAGCATTCTTGCTCGGTGAAGGACTAACCTTTTCGAGCCATGCTGCTGTGATTAGCGCCTTTGGCAGAGCGTTTGCTAAAACGCAGCGCTTGCCAATCAAGTATCACCGTTATTTGATTGACGCAGCGCAAGTGCGTACCGACGGCGACTACAGCACAGCGCGTAAGATTACGGCAGGCGAAGCTTTTGAGAACATTTCTCGTGCCGAAGAATTCATTCAGCTCGCAGAACGTCTTTAGACTGCAATGGCGATGCTACCGAGGGCAGGCACCGAACCCCATGAAAAACTTGCCCCAACCTCCTCAAAGCTTTCGCATCCTCTAGAGGCTTCAAACCCTGACGAATTTTCTTTACCTCTTCATCCAAGCTCAGCCGACTCGTCGCCTTAGGATTCGCCGCTAAAGACGAAATCTTTTTAACCGCTTTCACTATAACTACGCCGACCCCAACGACTGGAGCCAGCCGCTGCCGACCGGTCGCCCCCACGAGGTGATGGCCATCTTAACCAAGAGAGTGAGCATAGGCGAGTAACCCTGCACGCTCAGCCGTCCTCAAGCATTTCCTTTAGCGCTGCTCGGGGACGGCTTCAATGCTGATTTCACAGGCTAATGCTTCTGCTAGAAGGTGGCGATCGCCCTCAGCCGCCCACAGCTCCAGACTCAAATCACCGTCACCGACGACCTCAATTGCCAACGTCTGCTCTTCGACCTGGCAGGAAACGGTTTTAACTAGCTGACTTTTAGTGCGATCTAGTCCGATAGCAATCCGCAGCAGTCCGGCCAGCACCCGCACAATCTGCTGATATTGATCGGACAGCCGCTTGAATTT
>JBBQAC010000155.1:0-10665 GCA_038315915.1 Phormidesmidales cyanobacterium | reverse complement strand
GGGTGAGGGCCAGGGCACGGGTATAGTCGGCAACTGCGCAGTTCCAATCTCCTTGGAAATAGTAAGTACGTCCTCTTTCGGCGTGAAGGATAGCGCTCTCCGGCTTGAAAAACAGGGCGATGTCCAGGCAAACTAGCGCCTCTTCATAGTCCCCCATTTCCCGGAAAGTAATGGCCTGATTGAGGCGAGCATGAATATTGAGCGGGTTAAGGTCAATCGCATGGTCATAGTCCATGATTGCCTCTGCCCAGCTTTGTTGATTGGCGTGTAGATTAGCCCGGTTGCTATAGGCCCGGTCTAAATTTGGGTTGAGCTTGATAGCATTGCTGTAGTCTGCCAGGGCACTTTCCCACTGCTGTAGGTGAGCGTACATCAGCCCTCGATTGACGTAATAATTCGCATTGACAGGCTCATAGGAAATGAGTCGGCTCAGTAGCTGAATGGCTACAGGGTAATTCTTCTTTTGAGCTTCTAAGCTCGCTCGCTTGCTCAGCAGTAAATTAGCATCGGCTGAAGAAAGCCAGCTATTGGGTCTGAAGCGATAGCGCCGAGCAGAGGGTTTTGTCGCGGCTATAGGTGTGGCTATATCGCTAGCGCAGGGCGGCAGAGCGGGGGTCGGACTAACGGGCTTTAAAGATTGCATAGGGTACCTATCCTGAAAGATGCTGGAGTAGTGCCGGTGACTGCGATAGAAACTGGGTTGAAAAGCCAATGCTGCTGAGAGCTGAAAGTGAAATGCCTGAACGTAACAATTTTTTTTACATGCAACGTTCTTGATGAAATAATCCCATGACACCCCAGGCAAACTAAACCGAAAAAGAACGTAGGTGTAGCGCTCTTATGGGTGCATAAAAGTTGATATGTGAGTATAAATACTGATACTAAGGCCGTAAAAGCCCTGACTGGGCCGTTGCCTGTGAAGGGCACCTCCAGAGAGTCACGGATTCTGCTGTGACCCGAAGTGGCCGCTCGCAGCCAATATGCTGTGTGGTTCTACTGGCTTCGACCGTACTTGTTCATAGCGCGTCAGAGCAGCCAATAAAAAAGCGATCGCTCCTTTGTGTGAGCGATCGCCTACGAGTTATCAAAAAACGGATCAAGCAGCTAGCGGTGACCTAATGCCGGAAAGCCCTGAGCAAGCGAGACAATGCGTAGTCGGTCTATTTACCAATAATCTATCTAAAGCCAGCGCTATCTGAAGCCAACAGATGCTTGCCAGACAAAAGCCAGCAGCAAAAAGAAGATCGGCAAAATGGGCAAAACATCAATCAAAGGGCCAAAAGCACGGTATGCCTCAGGCAGGGTAGCGACCAACAGAGCTGCATTCATAGATCCGAATCTCCAAAGTACGGGTGCGACAGTTACTAGCATTTTATCATGAGCGGTGATGGCGCTGGCAGGTCTAATCCAGCCAGCGCGCAAATTCCTGGGTGAAGCGATCTTGCAAAATAGCCTCACGAATAGTGGTGGTGAAGCGGATAAGTTCGGTGATGTTGTGCAGAGATAACAGGGTGTAGGCGAGCAGTTCCTTGGCATGAAGCAGGTGGCAGAGATAGGCCCGGCTGAAGGTTCGGCAGGTATAGCAGGGACAATCTTCATCGAGCGGGGTGAGATCGCGGCGAAAGCGAGCATTTTTGAGGTTCCAGCGATCGCCTTTGGTCAACGCTGCCCCGTGACGAGCCAGTCGGGTCGGAATCACACAGTCGAATAGATCCATTCCAGCGGCGATCGCCTGTGCCATCTCTTTATAAGTGCCAACCCCCATCAGGTATCGGGGCTTGTTCACGGGCAGCAAAGGGGTCGTCGCCTGGACAATTTTCTCGATCAGCTCGGGCGGCTCTCCGACGCTAACGCCGCCAATCGCGTAACCCGGCAGGTCTAGCTCTGCCAGCTCTTGGGCCGCAACCTGTCGCAGATCTAAATAGGTGCCGCCTTGGACAATGCCAAACAGCGCCTGGTCTGAGCGCTCATGTGCATTTATACAGCGCTTGAGCCAACGATAGGTGCGCTCAGTCGCTGCCACCACCGCCTCACGACTGGCTGGATAAGGCGGGCACTCATCGAAGGCCATAATCACATCGGCCCCGAGCTGGTTTTGAATCTCAATAGAGCGCTCTGGCGGCATTTCAATGATCCGACCGTCGCGGGGGGATCGGAAAGTAGCGCCCTCGTCGGTGACAGTGCGCATTTCGCTCAGGCTAAAGACCTGAAAACCGCCAGAATCAGTCAGTATAGGGCCGTCCCAGCCCATAAACTGATGTAGCCCTCCAGCCTCTGCAACCAGCGCTTCCCCTGGCTGTAAATGCAGATGATAAGTATTCGCTAGCACCATCTCAGCGTTGCAATCTTGAAGCTGAGCAGGGGTGACCGTCTTCACATTTGCCAATGTGCCCACTGGCATGAACCTGGGCGTGTGAACGGGGCCGTGAGGCGTGTGAAATACCCCGGCGCGGGCTTTGGTATGGCTACAGTGGGCCTGAAGCTGATAAGAAAAAAAGCTCAAGAAAGGTCGCTCGAAATAAAGTTACTCAACTGGGGACATTAGCTGCTGAGGGCGCTGTCCAAAGCTCTATTCTATGACCTGATGACGACCCAACGATGAACTTCCAAAGCAATCGGCTCTAAGCCTATTTGATCTCAAATATGCTCAGTTTTAAAGACATTTATTTCTAGATCATTTAGTTTTTTAAAGTATTTTGTTTTTGAGGAACTATGGTAAGTTTCGTTCGTCGTCGAGGGAGGCATCCCAACTGGCTGAGAGCGCTTCTGCGACAATGGCTTCTAAAGCCGCTGTGTCCAATCGGTGACTCGAATCTTCTTCAATCGCGCTAGCAATAGGTGTAAGCGCCAGACAGCGGTTGTCTTGAACCAGCACAAAGCTAGTCTCTTCAGCCGTTGTCACGATTTCTAAATAGTCAAAACTGTGAACGTTTAAGTAAAGGCTGCGATTAGCTACCAGCGTTGCTTGAGCCGGGTCGGCGAAGGCTTCCATGACGCAGCCTTCGCCAGTATTCGTAATTTCGTTATCCTGCCGGTGAATGTATCGGACGCGGCGAAGACCTCGAAGCAGCCGAAGCATATCGCTTTTGTGAACAACAATGCCGTTATCGACAATGCAGGGTGCAGGCAGATCGCTGGAATTAGTGTGGTTCATTGGAGAGGCGTAGGTAGGCCAATAAACAATGTTAGCAAATACGAACCTGACAAGGAAACCTTAATGAGTCCGTAAATATACCCTCACGATATACGAATTCTCTAAGTTTGCAATATTAGATCTGCGGGATCTTGCAATACTTCATCGGAAGAATTGCGTTTTAGTAAAGGGATAGTCCACCTCTCTGATAAGAGTCATTATCAAGTTGCTGAGCGCTGAGAATCGCTAACTTTGTAATGGCCATCCTTACTGACTGAAACCGGGTGGAACCGGGTTAATAAATGGGGGCAGGCTGATGACAGAATGTCAGAACAATTCTCTGATGTTTTAAAAGTGGTGAATGGGGGTGAAATTGTTGGGTTGCTCACAAGCGTTTGAGGATGGGGATGACTCGTTTGAAACAGGCCGTTAAACCTATGAAAGCCGTGTTGGTAGGTACCTGGGCAAGTTGGAATGGGGCGCTGATGTTTTATACCTGTTTGCCTCTGCCTCCGGCTTGGCCGCTGGAGTTTCGTTGGGTAGCGCGCTGGGTAGTCGGGGTGGGAGCTGTGATTGGGGGGCTGCTAGCGGCTATCGACTGGGGGCTAATGCAAATGCAGGTGCCGATGCCGGTGGCTAGTGCGCTGGTAGTGATGCTGGCCGTGGCGCTGACGGGCGGCCTGCACTTAGATGGGGTGATGGATGTGGCCGATGGTTTGGCGGTACCGCAGGCGGAACGGCGACTGGCGGTGATGGCAGATAGTTGCATGGGCGCTTTTGGTGGGATGGCGGCGATCGCCCTTCTCCTGCTCAAAGTGATCGCGCTAACCGCTTTAGTTAGCGACCGGTTCTTTATTTTAGTGATGGTTGCGATGTGGGGGCGTTGGGGACAGCAGTGGGCGATCGCCCGCTATCCCTACTTGAAAAAAGAGGGCAAGGGCGCATTTCATCGGGCGGCGCTACCGTCGATTGGGTATACGCTGCCTAGCCTGATCGCGATTGTGTTGCTGAGTTTGGGGTTGGGAGTTGGTGCGCTTGTGCCTTGGCTGCTGGTGTGGCAAACCCTGATCGGCGGTGTGGCGCTGGCGCTATTGACCAGCGCTTACTTTGCTCGGCAGCTCGGCGGACATACCGGCGATAGCTATGGCGCGGTGGTGGAATGGACAGAAGCGCTGCTGCTTTGCAGTTTGACGGCAGGCCAGGGATATTAACCGGTAATATGAGTGAAGGCAGCGCTCAATTAGGCGTAGCCATTTTTTATCCGTTGCCGACCCAATATGAGTAACTCTTCTCAAGTTCAGGTAGTTTCTGGACGCGCCTTGCCTTTGACCGGCAACGACATTGATACCGACAGAATCATTCCGGCCCGGTTTTTGCGGGCGATTACCTTCGACGGCCTGGGCGATCAGGTGTTTGCTGACGACCGCGAGCAGCGATCTGACCATCCTTTTAATCAGCCGCAGTATCAGGGCGCTGAATTGCTGGTAGTCAACCGTAATTTTGGCTGCGGATCGTCGCGTGAACATGCGCCTCAGGCGATCGCCCGCTGGGGCATCAGAGCGCTGGTCGGTGAAAGCTTCGCAGAGATCTTTTTGGGTAACTGTGTGGCGATGGGCATTCCCTGCGTCACAGCCAGCGCCGCTAGCATTGTGACGTTGCAAAAGGCAATCGCCAGTGATCCCACGGTGGCAGTGACCCTCGATTTGAACGAAATGACGGTGCGAGCTGGGGATTTTTCTGCACCGGTCAGTATGGGTGCAGGTATCCGGCAGATGTTTTTGCAAGGCACCTGGGATGCCTGCGGTCAGCTGGTGGCCCAGGGTGAGGCGATCGCCAGTACGGCAACCCGACTCCCTTACCTGAACTGGGCTGCGAGTACACCCTAATGATTGGTAATGCCCGCTACGAGAGCGTCCACTGCGAGAAAGGATGCTTGACCAGACTGGCGTTGTAGTAGCGGGCCTCCCCTGTGACCTCGCGACCGATCCACTCGGGTAGGGTAATCTGCTGATGTTCTGAACTCAGTTCGACTTCTGCTACGACAAGGCCAGCATTTTCGCCTGAAAATTCGTCGATTTCCCACACGACTTCACTGGTCGGTTCAGTGGCCGGTAGGCGATAGCGAATTTTTTCTATGAAGGGACGATCGCAAAGCGTCTCCAGCATTTCCTGCGCATCAGACAGCGGAATCGCGTACTCAAACTCAGGCCGACTCAGCCCCCGAACCGGGCCTTTGACCGTCAGGTATCCCTGACTGCCCGCAATGCGTACCCGCACACTCTGGCCCGGCTTTGCCGTAGCAATGTAGCCCTGGCAGTAGGGTTGGCCGACGGCTTTTTTGCGCCAGCTATTGCTATTGCTAACAACTAAAAATTTTCGTTCAATCTCTTGAGCCATATCAGTTGGGCCATAAATTTAATAAGGTAGGACTGATCAGTGCAATCTTACTTGAGCGCAGGATTGAGATATAAAAAGACCGCGACCTCGTTAGGTGTGGGCAAAGCGGCGATCGCGCCGGGCCGCGTGGTGGTCAAAGCGCCGACTGCGCTGGCGTAGGTGACCACAGCCTGAGCGACGTCAGCATCTTTGAGAGCCACCCGTCCCCGGTGCAGCAACTGATGGACAAATCCTGCGGTAAAGGCATCGCCTGCTCCCGTGGTCTCCTCGACATCGACTGAAAAGCCTGGAACCGCTCCGATGTTACCGGCTAGCCAGTACTGACAGCCCTTTGCCCCGGCAGTGACAAGCACTCCGCTGAGGTGAGGGAGTCGGTGGGCGATCGCCTCAGCGCAATCTGTGCCAAACAGCCACTCCGATTCTTCTACCGACACCTTTAGAAACTGCGCCGCTTGCAAAAGGTCATACACCCGCCCCGGGGCTTCGGCAGGAGTCGGCCAAAACATGGGTCGCCAGTTGACATCCACTAAAATCGCTGCGCCCTGCTGCCGCGCCAGACTCACGGCCTGATGCACCGATTGACGTGTATCGGCGTAAGCCATCGCTACTGTGCCCAGCACCAGAAAGCTCGCCCCCACAAATTGCTCAGGTGCTAGAGCGTCGGCAAACAGATGGGCATCGGCAAAAACGGACTGGTCGCTTTCGCTAAAGCCAGCAAAGGTATGGTACAACCGCTCTTCCGGCGCGGCGCTCTCCTGATCATGGGTGATATAGACCTGTCGGGTCGGTGCTTTGAGCCGCCGCTGTATGCCCTCATAGCCCACACCCATATCTTTCAGCAGCTTCACCAACGCATCGCCCCAAGGATCGCTGCCCACCGCCCCAATGAAATCTACCGGGTCGCCCAGCTTAGCTAACGCACAGGCCACGTTTGCCGATGCGCCGCCAGGCAAATGTTCCCAGCTCGTCACTTCGCTGCGGGGCCGTCCGGACTGCTCAGCAAAGCAATCAACCCAAAGCTCTCCCAGACAGATGGCGCGGTTCACGAGGCTCCTTCAAATGGCGATCGCAGCGCTATTTTAATCTTCGCAGCACATAGCGCGAAATATCCTCTAGCGCCTGACGAGACTCTGAATCAGGCAGTTCGCTCAGACACACCATGGCCTCTTGCACATGCTGAGTCGCCAGATCTCGCGCCCGCCCAATTCCCTGACTAGAATGCACTAACTCAATTGCCTGCTCGAAATCTTCTGGCTCTGCGAACTCGCGATCTATCAGGGTCTTAAGATAGGGTACTTCTTCCATAGCATAGAGTACCGGAGCGGTGAGATTGCCACTTAATAAGTCGGAACCAGCAGGCTTGCCCAACACTTCTGCCGAACTCGTAAAATCTAAAACGTCATCGACGATCTGATAGGCCAGACCAAGACTGCGGCCAAACTGATAAAGCGTTTCGGCCATTGAGTCAGAGACTTCGCTGAGCACACCTACCGCCTTGGCGCTATTGGCAATCAGCGTAGCGGTCTTGTAATAGCTTTTATCTAAATAAGCCTGGATGGATAAAGTCGTATCAAAATACTTTAGCCCCTGACGAATTTCCCCCTCAGCCAAATCCATAATCACTCGCGAGAGCAACTTCACCACCTCTAAGTTGTCTAAATTGGCCAGATACCAGGACGACTGAGCGAACAGAAAATCGCCTGCTAGCACAGCCACCCGGTTGTCAAAAAGACTGTGGACAGTGGGTACTCCTCGGCGGGTGGCCGACTCATCAACCACATCGTCATGAACGAGGCTAGCAGTGTGAATCATTTCAGTGATTTCGGCCAGCCGTCGATGGCGCGCGGTAATCTCTTGACCGGGCAGCGTCGCCCTGGCTAGCAGGAGGACAATCGCCGGACGAATACGCTTACCGCCCGCACCGAACAAATGTTCAGCGGCGGCGTAAAGGATTTTATGTCGAGCCCCGACAAGATTTTTTAAGTTGTCGGTCAAAAGCGCTAGATCGGCTTCTACGGGAGAAAAAAGAGAGGTGGCTGAGGTCATGGAATACGCGACTCAGGCGGATTAGGTTACGAAATTTTAAGCTGTCTTACTTTATTCTAAGCCATAGCGCTAGCAAAGGGGTTAGCCTCTCAGTCAAAGCCTGAGCGAAGCGTCTAAGCGTCTATCAGTATCACAGCAAGAGGCTATTCTCCTGAAAATGTCATAAAGTATTTTTGCTAAACCCCTTCCCATAACTAAATCTTATGTGATATGATTAGGGTAGTAAAAGACTTATCTAAGACGATTCTTGAGAGTGCTTCTGTTTGCAAGAAGTCAGTTCTCAGGGGTTGAGACTATCATTTGTCGGACAGTCTTAACGATGCGGTTCAAATGATCAGTCTGTTAGGGTACGCCTGCCATTCCATCAGCGCGCGCACCCTAGAGAGAGGCTTTCTCCAAAATCTCATAGCGATTTAACGAATCTGCACAGCCGGTAATCTGCTTTTCTCAAGCGAGAGGAGGCCGCAGACAAAAGATGCTTTTGTGTCTCGGTAGACTTTTGCTGCTGGCACTGATTGCTATCTATCAAAACGTGCTTTAAATCGACTATTGGACTGACTGACGAGCTGATGACACTGCCTGAGTTCTCGCGGTATGCGAGCGCGACTGGTCAAACTAGGAAAACTCAAAGGGCTCGCTCAAAGGATTTCTAGTTTAACCAGGCTCTAGTTTGACCAGGCTGTAGATAGGCTCCCATCTTGGCGAGTGGTCGATGAAGGCTAGCGAGTCATCAGCCGCCGACTAATAGGCTTAATGAGTCTATCAGAAGGTTAGCTGATCGGCTAGTCCGTTTGAATGAGTTAGTCGACTCGTCTCGCAATGCCTTTTACTGCCCTGATGGAGCTTTTGACCTGTTAACGTTTTCGCCCGCTTCCTGCCATGCCAATTTTCTCTAATTCCAGTCCAATCGCGATTGTTTTACCTGCTCTAGGGTACTTGCTGACCGTGTATTTAGTGATGATGTGGATGAGCACTAGGACTTCAGACTTTTAGAGTTTACGCCTGTGGCTTTTCCTTCAAATGAAACTTCCGAAAAATTTAGACTGCTAGAAGCTCTCACCGCTTATTTAGGCCGTGAGAGCTTTCTTTATGGCCGTCAGGGCTAATCGCCAGTGCGATAGGACGTTGACTGAATGACCGCTAGCGCTGCGACTGAAACCTGCTCCACTTGAGGCTGATAGCCTAGCCACTGTCGCGAAACTTGAGCGAACTGCTCAGGCTCACCACTGACGTAAAATTTCGTTGGCTGGGCAGCTAGCGAGGTCACGGGCCGGTTGAGTCTGAGAATTTTTAGTTCTTGAGCAGCGGCAGTGGTGAGATGCTTAGCAGGGTCAACTAGCGCAATAGCGGGTGGCACAAATCGGCGAAAAACGGGTGCTAAATGGGGATAGTGAGTACAGCCGTAGACCAGAGTATCGATGCCTTTGTCAAGCAGAGGCTGAACGTAGCGCTTGGCGACGGCAAGGGTGTATGGGTCATGAATGCGATCGCCCTCAATCAGTGGCACAAATTCCTGGCAGCCCACCTGCCAAACCTGAGCTGTCGGATCAATTTCTAGCACTGCCCGCTGATAGGCATTGCTATCAGCCGTAGCCTGAGTCGAAATCACCCCAATTCGTCGCCCGCTTTTGACGGCTGCTCTAGCGCCTGGCAAGATGATCCCTAAAATAGGGATCGGAAATTCTGAGCGCACCTCCTCCAGCACCAGCGCAGAACTGGTGTTGCAGGCCATAATCACCATCTTCACTTCTAGCCCCATCATCCAGGTGATAATTTCGCGGACGAACCGTAAAATCTCCTTTTTAGAACGGTTGCCGTAGGGTACTCGGGCGGTATCCCCAAAGTAAACAACCGACTCGTACGGAAGTCGCGATCGCATTTCTCGCAATACCGTCAGCCCTCCCACGCCGCTGTCGAAGACACCAATTTTGAAATTGGAGCGCAGCTTGCTAGAGAGGGCTGGGATGCTCATAGGTATATATGCTTACTTTGCGAAGCGGATAAATAGTGTCTAGAGTTTAGTCGGATTTGGAGACGTTACCTGCTTGATTTGAATAAAAGCCCTGTTCGGTCTTCCATACATTTGTTTCTCAGGTATTGGCGCAGCGCAGCAGCGCGACCAGGGCCTTAGTGGGGATTCAGTGGGGCCTTAGCGGAATCAACCGAGCCATCCAGTCAAATTTTAGTCAGTCTTCAACGCGATTCCAAGCTGCCTAGCAAACGAGCAAGCGGCTCAGATCACATACATCTGACGTCCGTGAAAATACGCACAAAGCAGGTGGAAATATAGAGTCTTTGTCTTACGACTCGGACGACTCAGCCGCGATAATCGCTTCACCTGTCGCAATCTCTGCGTCCGACTCCAATGGCCCTTCTATTGCTTGGGATGACAAGCTAGACCCCTCTTCCAGCCCGCTGTCGCTGTCAAAGACCAGACGCAGCAGCGGCGGCGCAATAAAAGTCGTCACAATGACCATGACAATAATGGCAGCATCTAGCGATTCGGAAAGCGCCCCGCTGGCTGCACCCACCCCGGCAAATACCAGTCCTACCTCTCCTCGCGGAATCATCCCAAAGCCAACTGCTAGGCGATTAATCCCAGGCTGACCAAAGACCGCATAGCCGGTGATAGTCTTCCCCAGAATCGCGACAATCACCAAAAAAGAGGCGATAATCAGTCCTTCTCGGTTGGCGGGCACCAGTGGATTGAGCACGCTAATATCGGTGCGCGCGCCAACTGTCACAAAGAAAACCGGCACTAGCATGTCGGCGATGGGGGTAATTTGCTCCTCTAGTTCTCGTCGTTTGGAGGTCTCTGCCAGAATCAGCCCGGCTGCAAAGGCTCCCAAAATCGTCTCCAGCTGAATGGCATCGGCAATGTAAGAGAGTACAAATGCGAAGATCAGCGAGGTGATAATTAGCTGTCCCCGAGTTTGTAGCTGATCGACCAGTGAAACGAAAAGGGGACTCAGCAAGCGACCAAGAAAAATCGAGCCTACTAAGAAAACGCCTGCACCCAGCACCAGGTAAACAACGTTGGCAATCTCTATTTCGCCCGTTTTGGCCAGGCTCGCAACTACCGCCAGGAC
>JBBQAC010000109.1:0-13768 GCA_038315915.1 Phormidesmidales cyanobacterium | reverse complement strand
GTACCGTTCTGGCCCGATTGTCAGCAGCAGATACAACGTTTGATGAGGCTCAATCGCGGTAAAATTGAATATTATCTGAAGGGTCAGAAGGCGATGGAAGCCGTCCTTCATGCCCTGTAGCCGTTGTGTCACCCCCTCAGGTTTTGGCGTGGTTTAATTTGGCGTGGTTTAAAAATGGCCCATCGAACTGGTTAGTTTCTAAATTGCCAGTGAGAAAAGGCGCAACGGTAAGTACAACTATCCTTGCAGGTGAGGAGCGTGCAGCGATCACCCTTCCCAAATCTCCTCAGAGCAGTATCCCCGCAATGCAAGCGGTCATAAAGCAAGCTAGCGTCCCGGCGACCATCGCTCGAACGCCAATCCTGGCAAGGTCGGCCCGGCGACTGGGCGCAATCCCACCAATCCCGCCAATTTGAATACCGATAGAGCCGATATTGGCAAACCCGCAGAGCGCATAGGTAGCAATCACAATTGAACGCTCTGAGAGAGCATTACCCTCGATCAAAGTTTGCAGATCGAGGTAGGCGATGAACTCGTTGAGGATTGTTTTTTTGCCCAGGAGGGCACCCACGGCGCTGCAATCGACCCAGGGAACACCCATGAGCCAAGCCACTGGGGCTAGGAGCACTGCCAGGATAATCTCTAATGAAAATTCTGGATAGCCAAATAAGCCGCCGATGAAGCCAATCAGGGCGTTGAAAGCGGCCAGTATCGCCAGGAAGGCAATGATCATGGCAGCGATGTTGAGCGCGAGCTTAAGGCCGTCTAGGGCTCCAAGAGCGATCGCATCCACCCCATTTGCCGTTGTCTTCTCGACTTCGATGCTGATAGTTCCTTGAGTCGGCGATTTTTCGACTTCAGGGAACATGATTTTTGAAATAGCCAGCGCTGCCGGAGCCGACATCACTGAAGCTGCGATCAGGTGATTGGCCGGAATTCCAAACGAAACGTAGGCTGCTAATACACCGCCTGCGATCGTCGCAAAGCCGCCCGTCATCACTGCGTGCAGTTCAGACAGGGTCATTGTTTCCACATAAGGCTTGATCAGCAGCGGCGCTTCGGTCTGCCCGACAAAGATATTGCCCGCTGCCGATAGCGTCTCTGAACCCGATGTCTTCATCGTGCGGATCATCACCCAGGCCACTGCCTGCACCGCCTTTTGCAAAATGCCATAGTGATACAGCAGGCTGATAAAGGCCGAAAAGAAAATGATGGTCGGCAGCACCTTGAAGGCAAAGAAAAAGTCTTGAAAGTTCTCCCCAAAGACGAAGGAAGCGCCCGCATCTGAAAAGTTTAAAAAGGCGCTGACGACGCCACCCAGCCACTGAAATATTGCCAGCCCGACGGCGGTTCTTAAGATAAACAGCGCGAAGATAATCTGAAGAGCCAACCCCCACAGCACCGGCTGCCAGCGAATGGCTCTGCGATTGACTGAAGTGAGATAGGCAAATCCAACAAATACGCCCAAACCCAAGAGCGCAGCGAGTCTTTCCATCAGATTCTTCCTTTTTGCTAGGCTACCGTCCTTTTATACCAGTAGACTGAGCTGTCCGCTGTCTGGGTTGACCGGGCGCTGCGCTTTATTCTGACGGGTTCGGCTGCGGCCAGGATCTCTCACCCAGTTGCCGTGGACTACCAGCCAACTGCGTAAAATGGATGCCTGCCGTCTGTCCAGACTTTCCAAATCCAGCGCGTGGGGAAACAGGGCTTCAATCGGCTGCTGCGCCCAGCTCACTTCGCTAGGGAAGAGGTCTGCGCCGAAAGGGGTGACATCTTCGGGCAGAGGGGTAATTAGGGGAATGACGTTGGGCGCGTGAATAATGTCGAAACGCTGCTCGTCGATGACAGCGGCGCGGTGGTTTCTGGCGGCTGTATAGTCCAAAATAGGCGCGGGGTAGCCTTTGACCTTGGGGGGTGTACCCAGCTGTTCAGGCTTGAGATGCGCCAGCTCGGGCACCCAGCGATGGACAAATTCACCTTTGGGGTCGCAGCGGTCAATGGCTTCCTGCTCGGGGTTGTAAATTCTCGTCCAGGCTTTGTCCAGGCACTGAGTAACGCCTGCTTGCTGCGCCCACTGGTAATGGTCAATCGGGCAGTCGCCGTCAATTAAGTGGCGCATGAAGTGCAGCGCCCCGTAGCGCCAGTCCATGCCAATCAGATTGCTCAAAAAGCTGGCGTAAATGGCGCGAACGCGGAAATTCAGCGCGAGCCAGCCACCGGTCGATTGGAGGCAGCGAGCGGCAGCATCGACAATCGGAAATCCTGTATGGCCGGTTTTCCAGGCTTCGTATTGCGCCGCGTTAAAGTCCCAGCCGTTGTTCTCAAAGCGGCCATCTTCAAACGGGGTGTAGAGCGATCGCACCTCCAACTGCGGCAAATAGCGAAACCGCTGCGTGAAGCCACTGCCCCAGCGCAGACGAGACATGAGCTGATGACTGCTGCGCTGCACCCGCTGGTCGGCCTGCCACTGCGGATCGTCCTGCCGTTGCCAGATAGTTTGGGCACATTCGCGAATGGAAATAGCGCCGTACTTAATGTAGGGGCTGAGGCCACTGGTCGCATTGGCACTTGGGTAAGAAAGCTGCCAGTAGTAGCGCTCGGCCTTGCGCTGGTCAAAAAATACCTGAAGCAGCCGCTTAGCCTCAGCGCTGCCGCCCTTGGGAATAAACTTCTCGTCGGCAGTATGTCCGAGTGTTTCAAGGTCAGGCAGCGGGTCTGACGGGATGTCTGGTGGCACTTCTATGCGCTGCGGTGTGGGGATGCAGGGCGATCGCATTTCCTCGTACCAATGCTGCCGGTACTGTGGGTATTCCACTAGGTCTGCCACGCCCCCGGCTGGCTCGAACCACCGAATCTTAAGATTTTCCTTTGCTAGCGCCCGGTTCAGCCGCTCGTCGCGCACCCGGCCATAAATGCGCTCGTAGTCGATGTAGCTGTAAATGCCGTCGGCACCGGTTTCTTTGACTAATTGAGGCAGGACTTCTACCGGGTCTCCGGCGCGAAGGATGAGTCGGCCCTGGCGCGGTTGCAAGTCTCTATCCAGCGCCGCCAGACAATCCAGCATAAAGCGCACCCGACCCGCACCGGTCTCAGGATGTAGCAGTAGCGCCCGGTCAAACACGAACACCGGAATCACCAACCCGCGCCGCGCTGCCCGATACAGCGGCAGGTGATCGCTGATGCGCAGATCGCGGCGAAACCAAACCAGAGTGCGATTCATAAACAAAAGGACAGATCATCTCTATCTAGTGTAAAAATTTTTGTGCCACCCGACAGGGACGATTGGGTAGAACTTCCATCAATATAGTTCGTTTGTACTATACTTGTATGACTGACAGAATTTGGAAACAGCAGATGTCATATTCCCCTACTCCTCACTCCTCTGGCCTTCACCCATCTGGCCGATCAAGAGTCGCGACTCGCCCTCCGGTTCAAAAACACCCTGCCCCCCAAACAACTGCTAGAAAAGCCGTTGCTCGCAAGCGGCCTATTCGCAAGCGACCTGCTCAGAGGGTGGTCTGGGCAGGAGGCTCCGTCGCGACCCTGGCACTGCTCGTCATCTTGCCCGGTCGGGGCGGGTCTCAGTCGGTCGCGCAGGCGGACTGCCTGGAAGTGGTGCGTTCGGGTGCTGAAATTTCTCGTGGTCAGCTTTCCCAACTGCTGTCGCTGCCGGTAGGCTCCTCCAAAGCAGCTATTCGTCAGGTGACCGACGCACCCTACTGCGTACTGCCTGTTGCCCCGAGTGCAGATAAAGCCGATGAAAAGAATCCCAATCCGGTCGCTGAGGCAGCGGAGCGAGAAGCCTATCCGCTAGCGTTCGACCCCCAAGCCTGGGTAGTTATAGGCTACGAGGCAGATGAATATGTCGGCTATGACTTCGTCTTTAAGCAGTAGGAGGCTAAGCAGTAGTCAGGCCGTAGCCGCGTCTGCCCAGTCGGGTAGCGGGCGGTTGAGGAGGGCGATCGCCTTTTCTGCTGGCATAGCCTGTTGAAATAGGTAGCCCTGTCCGTATTCACAGCCGAGCGCCTGCAATTGCCTGAGCTGGGTGATATTCTCAATGCCCTCAGCCGTCACCTGCATATTCATGGTTTTCGCAATGTTAATAATCAGCGGCACAATGCCCAGACTATCCGGCTGAGCGGTAATGGGCCGAACAAAAGATCTGTCTACTTTAAGACAGTTAACGGGCAAGGTATGCAAATAGCTCAAGGCAGAATAGCCTGTCCCAAAGTCATCGATAGCGACCTGAATACCGCAACGCTGAAAAGTTCTGAGCACCTCAGCGACATACGTATGATTGTTGATAATAGATCGCTCGGTTAGCTCTATTCGCAGGCGATGATTGGCAATGCCCGCACTGCGAATGGTGTTTTGCACCTGCTCGACAATATCCGGCTGCAAGAGCTGCTGCGCTGCCATATTGATGCTGACCGTGATTTCTGGGCCAATCGCGCCCGCCCGCTCCCACTGGCTCAAATCTTCACAGGCTATTTTGAGTACCTGCTTGCCCAGCTCCGCAATAAAGCCCGTGTCTTCGGCAAAGCCAATAAAATCATCGGGAAGAACGAGCCCCCGAGTCGGATGTTGCCACCGTACCAGAGCCTCAAAGCCGACAATCTTAAGGCGACAGAGATCTACAATCGGCTGATAGTGCAGCTCCAGCTCCTGGCGTTCCAGGGCAAGTCGAAAGTCGGTTTCTAGCTGAAGCAGATGCACCGCGCGGTTGTGCATGGCAGGCTCGAACCACAGGTATTTGCTGCTATTTGCGTCTTTAGCGCGGTACATTGCCACGTCCGCATCCCTCAGCATGTGCTCAGCGGCGACATAACTACGGTCTCCCCATACCAGCCCCAAACTGGCGTTAATAAAAATTTGGCGATCTGCAAGGCTAAAGGGCTGCGCCAGTGCGTTCAAGACCTCATCGGCGATGGTAACAACGGCCTCTCTGTCTGAAATATCAGTGAGCAACAGGGCAAACTCATCCCCCCCAAACCGGGCTAGTGCGTCTACTGATGAATACCGCTCCTGGATGTTGCTCAGGCGCTGAGCGACGCCTTTAAGCAGATCGTCGCCAACTCGATGCCCCAGAGAATCGTTGATACGTTTGAAGCGATCGCAATCTAAAAACACCACCGCGAAGTGTCTGTCAGACGTGATTTGCGTCTTGGTCATTGCCTTGGCAATCTGCTTTACAAACAGCAGCCGATTAGGCAGGTGCGTGAGGCGATCAGTCATCGCAATCTCTAGCAGCTGATTGTGGGCAAGCTCTAGTAAGTGAGTGCGTTCCTGCACCCGATTTTCCAGGTCGGCGTTAAGCTGCAGCTGAGCTGCTTGAGCAAGCTGTAAGCGCATTTGGTGGCGAACTCTAGCCAGCACTTCTGCCGACTGAAAAGGCTTGGTAACGTAGTCAGCAGCGCCCTCCTGAAACGCCTTTACCTTGTCAAAAGGCGTATCCAATGCGCTCAGAAAAATAATTGGAATAGTGGCCGTTTCAGCCTGCGCTCGGAGCCGAGCACAGACCTCATAGCCGTCCATCCCAGGCATGACAATATCAAGCAAGACCACAGTGGGGCGATGGCTCAGGGCCAGGGCTAGGGCAGTAGGGCCATCTTCGGCCTGGTAAACTTCATAGCCTTCTTTCTGAAGCAGTTTAGCAAGGATGAATCGATTGGTCAGCGTGTCGTCTACGATTAAGACGCGACCAGCTTCGCCCGAACTAAAAGGTGATGTAGTGAGACTATTTGACAACGTTCTGTCCAAAAACTCAGAACCAAAAACCTAAGCCAATATTTATAGATAACTGCTCCCTGGTCAACGTAAGTATCGATGTGAAAGCGACTGTGCGATAAACTGACTTCGCTTCACAAAGGCAAGATTGAAAGAGAGTAAAGGTCTCCTCGCTATTTACAGCAGACTATGTAAATGCAGGTAAGCAAATACCAAGAGCAGGCAAACCGGTAGGTTATAAGTAGTTTTCAATACGATGTTTTGGTTGAGATCACTGACCCGTTTGGACTGACAGGCTGCAGGATAAAAGTATATTTTTTAAAAAGGTCGCCTTAAACTTAGGATAGCAATACGTTAGAGATAGGCTACTGTAGAAGCCTGAGATTGGCATCGCTGTGAACAGTCGCAGGGCTGTGTTATTTAATGCCCAACGAATGACTTTTATACCGAGCGGTGTGTTTGGCGAGAGGTTACCTCGGTAAGCAACCCTTCGCAGGCGTCTAGTAGTAGCTCGATCACGTAGTCGAAGCCCTTCTCCCCGCCGTAGTAGGGGTCAGGAACTTCGTCGTCGGTATGCGCAGTGCAAAACTCGCACATGAGCTTTACTTTATGGTTATGAATACCCGAATCTAGCGCCATAATATCGCGATAATTACTGCTATCCATCGCCAAAATCAAGTCAAATCGCTCAAAATCTGCGGCTGTAAATTGTCGGGCACTGCCGGTTAGCGTTATGCCTCTGCGCCGAGCCGCTGCATTCATTCGTCGGTCGGGTGCGCTGCCAACATGGTAGCTAGCGGTTCCGGCTGAGTCACAGCTAATTTGATCGCCAAGCTGCCGCTGCTCAATCAGATAATTCATGATATTTTCGGCTGAGGGCGACCGGCAGATATTGCCTAAGCAGACAAACAAAAGTCGAGTAGTCATAAGCAGATAAATGTGCTGAAGGGGGCCTACAGTCCGGGCAGATTTAACCCACCTGTCAGCTCTTCCATTTGCTCGCGCATAGTCGCTGTGGACTTGTTGTAAGCATCCAGCATGGCGGCTTTGACCAGATCAGAGAGAACCTCAGCACCTTCGCCTAAGGCTTCTTCTGAAATGACCACGTTGCGAGGCTCCTGATTGCCGCTCATGGTGACTGTCACCATGCCACTGCCCGCCTGCCCTTCAATTTCCATCTGCTCAAGTTCTTCTTGCAGACGCTTGGCTCCTTCTTGAACCTGCTGCGCTTTCTTAAACGCCTCAGTGAGTTCTTTCATTTTGCCGAGGCCAAATCCGAATCCTTGCCCTTTAGTCATAATTTGCTGGGGTGAACAACTGTCAAACTATACGGCGCAATTTGGTTATTTGCAATTTTGGCTACTCCCAAAAGAAGGCAAAGCCTATGATTGCGTTCAGCCACATGACTAGGACGGCAGGGGCTAACCGCAGTCGAAGTCACCGATCATTTTAACTTCGGTTTTGAGTTGAATGCCGTGAAGCTCGTAGATAGTGCGCTGTATGTGACGAATTAGGGCATATATCTCGCTGGCTTTGGCCTCTCCCAAGTTAACAATAAAGTTGGCATGAAGGGTAGAGATTTGGGCCTGACCGATCTGGTAGCCCTTCAGTCCGGCCTGTTCAATCAAGCGTCCGGCGCTATGGGATTTGGGATTGCGAAAAACGCTGCCGCAGTTTGGCAAATGGTATGGCTGGGTAGCGCGGCGCTGCTTGAGATCGCTGGCAGTGGCGGCTTTGATTGCCGCCGGGTCATGGCCGGGGCTGAGCTGAAAGGTGGCGGTGGTGACGATGCAATCACTGCTTTGTAGCAAAGAGGTGCGGTAGTGATAGCTCAGCTCAGTTGGGTGAAGTATTTTCTGAGTGCCATCTGGACTGACGACAACTGCTTCTACCAAAATGTCGGCGGTTTCACTGCCATGGGCACCGGCATTCATCACTACCGCGCCGCCTACGGTGCCAGGAATGCCGATTGTCCATTCAAACCCTTTCAGGCCGTGACGAGCGGCTTTCCAGGCGAGCGATGACCAGGGCTCTCCGGCGGCGGCGATGACCCGGCCACTGGTCGGGTCGAATTCGCTGTGGCGGAGGGCGCGGGTGCAGATGACCAGTCCGCGCAGTCCGCGATCGCTGATCAACAAATTAGACCCAGCCCCCAGAAGTGTAGTCGGCATTCTTTTCGCCCTTCCCCAAGCGAGAGCCGCCGTTAACTGGGCGGGCGTTTTGGGCAGCGCCAGCCATTCAGCGCTGCCGCCGACTCGCAAAGTGGTGAGCTTGGCCAGCAGTGCATCCGGGCCAAGCTCTAGACCGCTGTCGAGTTGAATTTGCTGAGTCATCAGGTCAGGGCAGCTTCTGGCTGGGGGACGCTTTGGTAGGCTGCCATCACCTCAGGGATAATCGAGTTGAGATTGCCCGCAGTGAGGAAAATGACGATATCGCCAGGGGTCAGGCTGGTTTCCAGGGTTTGCTTGATGCCTTCTAGCGTGGAGTAGTATTCGGTATTGGGCTGATGCTGTGCGATCGCCTGAGCGACCTGTTCGCCCGTAATATTGACCGTATTGGTTTCTCCAGCGCTGTAAATATCGGTGACCAGGAGCCGATCTACCCTAGGGAAAGCGGTGGCAAATTCGCCCAGCAAAGTGGCAGCGCGGCTGTAGCGATGGGGCTGAAAAACGGCAACCACCCGGCGCTTTCGCCCGGACGGCAGCGCTCCCCCCCGCTGAACTTGAGCGGCCTCTAGCGTCGCTTTGATTTCACTGGGATGATGGGCATAGTCATCGACAAACAGAATTTCGTTGTGCAGTCCCCGATGCTCAAACCGGCGGCGCGCGCCCTGGAAATTTGGCAGGTGAGTAGTGATTGCCGCAAAGCTCACCCCTAACCGACGGGCTACCGCCACTGCTGCCAGCGTATTGCTCAAGTTGTGCAGACCGAGCAGCGGTACGTTCAAGTCGCCTAGTTTTTCGCCTTGTTCCCAAATCGTCGCGGTCGTGCCCTCCGCGCTCTCGCGAATGTGAGTAGCCAGATAATCTGCGCCTGAGTCGGCCTGGAGACTATACGAAATGTCCAGGTCGATATGATCGCGTACCGTCGGACAGTCCAGGCTACCAATCACCGTGCCACACTGCGAGGCAAACTGCTCAAAAATGGCCACCACCTGATCCAGGCTGCTGTAGTGATCGGGGTGATCGAGTTCGATATTAGTAATCACACCAATGTGAGAAGAAAGCTTCACTAGCGAGCCGTCTGACTCATCGGCTTCGGCGACAACGTAGTCACTCTGACCAACGTAGGCATTGCCCGACCAGGCGCTGACTTCACCGCCAATAATAATCGTCGGATCAACGCCTGCTTTCAGCAGCAAATAGCCAGTGATGCTGCTGGTCGTCGTCTTACCGTGGGTGCCAGCGATCGCAATCCCTTTGCGCTCGTTCATCAGCGCTGCCAGAATGTCGGATCGATGGAAAATAGGGCAGCCAACGGCCACCGCCTCTCTGTACTCGGTGTTGCTTTCGCCGATTGCCGTAGAGCATACCACCTGCGGCAGCTCGTAAGGCTTTGCTGAGCCATTGGCCTCACCGGCCCGAGCCCGCGTGAAAAACCCCACATTCTCCGCCTGCTGCTGATTAAAAATGTGGGCACCCTCGGCCTCCAGGCGGTCGGTAATATGGCTCAAGCGCAAATCCGAACCAGATACCGGCAGATTGCGACTCGCCAGCACATAGGCCAAAGCCGACATCCCAATTCCACCAATCCCAATAAAATGGAACGGTCTGCCGCTGAAATCCACCGAATTCAGCATGTTTCACTTCCTCACCAGCCATAGCACATCATTTGATCAGGCGTATCATAGCAGGAATCTTCAGCTTGACCCTACCGGGATAGGGCCGCGAGCTGAGAAGAATAGGGGCGATCGCCACCCGGCAATAACGGCCAAAGGTATCGCCTGCACCCGAAGCGCCTTGACCCGGACGCAGTGACTTGAACGCTCAGTTTTTTTTGTTTTTATCTGAGAAAAATAAAGAGGCATTGAGTATAAAAACTCACTGGGCATAGGGTTGAGGGGACAACGATGCGATATGATGAACTTGCTTATCAAGCCTTATATTTGACTTTCATTTTCTGTTTTTTTCCATTTTCTGTTTCTAAAGAGCACGAGGTTAACACGCAGTGGTTAGAGTAGCGATCAATGGTTTTGGGCGGATCGGCCGGAACTTCTTACGTTGTTGGCTGACACGTGAAAATAGCAACTTAGATCTGGTTGCTGTCAACAATACTTCCGACCCCCGAATTAACACTCACCTGTTGAAGTACGATTCATTACTGGGTCGTTTGGATGCTGACATCTCATACGATGCCGACACGATGACGGTCAATGGCCATGTGATCAAGTGCTACTCCGACCGCAATCCCAGCAACCTACCCTGGAAGGACTGGGGCATCGATCTGGTAGTTGAGTCTACTGGCGTCTTTAACAGTGAAGAAGGAGCCTCGCGCCATATCGAAGCAGGGGCCAAAAAGGTCTTGATTACTGCCCCCGGTAAAGGCGGACATGTCGGCACCTATGTCATGGGCGTCAACGATCAAGACTACGAACATGACAAGCAAAACGTCGTCAGCAACGCGAGCTGCACAACTAACTGCCTGGCTCCGGTGGTCAAAGTCCTCAACGACAACTTTGACATCATCAAAGGCACAATGACGACCACTCACAGCTACACTGGCGACCAGCGCATTTTGGACGCGAGCCACCGCGACCTGCGACGGGCAAGAGCGGCTGCAATTAACATTGTGCCGACCACTACGGGCGCGGCCAAAGCGGTGGCTTTGGTTATTCCTGAGATGAAGGGCAAGCTCAACGGTATCGCGCTGCGGGTACCCACGCCTAATGTCTCCATTGTAGATTTGGTTGCTCAGGTGGGCAAAAAGACCATCACTGAAGAAGTGAACGAAGTCTTGAAGAAGGCGTCTCAGACCACAATGAAGGGCATTTTGGGCTACACCGAAGAGCCCCTGGTCTCGATTGACTACCGCAAGACCAATGAATCTGCCACCATTGATTCTGAACTGACGCTGGTGATGGATGGCGACCTGGTAAAAATCATTGCCTGGTATGACAACGAGTGGGGCTACAGCCAGCGCGTTGTCGACCTCGCTGAACTCATCGCTACCAAATGGAAAGGCTAAAGGCAAGCTGTTCGATCTTTAATTCGACCTTTAAACAGTAGGAAAGCAGGGGCGTCAGGCTCCTGCTTTTTTATTGCTGCCTCGTTTATCGCTGAGAATGCTAGGCTTAGAGCCGCATATTTTGTTGTCCTAACATTTACCCCGCGCTACTTTTTGTGCCTAGTTCGTCTTTCTCACTAGAGAAACGTTTGTTTACGCCCGCTGCTCTCAGCGAGGGGGCCGTGCCGCTGATCTTTGCTTTCCCGAATGAATATAGCGTTGGCATTACCAGCCTGGGCTATCAGACCGTTTGGGCAATGCTGGCACAGCGGGCTGATATCGACGTGAGACGGCTATTTACCGATGCGCGTGAGCCCTTGGGCGCACCGGCAGAGTTGATCGGATTTTCCCTGTCCTGGGAATTGGACTATGCCAATGTGCTGAACCTGCTCGAAGATCAACAGGTTCCCTTGCGCAGCCGCGATCGCAGCAATGACCATCCGCTCGTGTTTGGCGGCGGGCCTGTGCTAACAGCCAATTCTGAGCCTTTTGCCGCCTTTTTTGATGTGATACTGCTGGGCGATGGGGAAACGCTGCTGGATGATTTTTTGGATGCTTATCAGCGGGTGAGGGCTGCGGATCGGGCTGTTCAACTCAAGGCCCTAGCGCAGGTGCCGGGGGTGTATGTACCGGCGCTGTATGCGGTGACTTATGACGCTGCTGACGGGCCGATTGCCTCAATTTTGCCGATAGATGGCGATGTCCCTGCTACCGTCAAAAAACAGACCTATCGGGGAAACGTGCTCTCAGCTTCGACGGTGGTGACACCTGAAGCAGCTTGGGAAAATATTTTTATGGTGGAGGTGGTGCGTAGCTGCCCGGAGATGTGCCGGTTTTGTCTGGCCAGCTATCTGACGCTGCCGTTTCGTGCGGCGAGTATGGAAGCGTCACTGATTCCAGCGATCGCCCGGGGCTTGCAGGCAACGCGGCGACTCGGCTTACTGGGCGCTTCGATTACCCAGCATCCCGAGTTTGAAGCCCTGCTCGACTACATCAACCAGCCAGAATATGACGATGTGCGGGTGAGTATGTCGTCGGTACGGACGAATACGGTGACCGAAAAGCTCACCAAAACACTGGTAAAGCACGATGCCCGGTCGATTACAATCGCCATCGAAAGCGGCTCTCAGCGGCTGCGTGACATTGTCAATAAAAAGCTCGATACCGATGAAATTAGCGCGGCGGCGCAGCAGGCTGAGGCCGGCGGGCTAAAGGCATTGAAGCTGTATGGGATGGCGGGCGTGCCCGGAGAAACTCAGGACGACCTGGCGCAGACGGCGGATTTGATGATTCGGCTGAAAAAGCAGGTGCCGGGGCTGAAGCTGACGCTGGGGTGCAGCACGTTTGTGCCGAAGGGACATACGCCTTTTCAGTGGTACGGGGTGAACCGACAGGCCGAAAAGCGGCTGAAGTTTTTGCAAAAGCAACTGCGGCCCGCTGGGATAGATTTTCGCCCAGAGAGCTATGGCTGGTCGGTGATTCAGGCGCTGATTTCGCGGGGCGATCGCCGCCTGGCCGACCTGTTGGAACTGACCCGAGGCTACGGCGACACTTTGGGCAGCTACCGCCGCGCATTTAAGGCCCTAAAAGGTCAACTGCCCCCGTTAGATTTTTATGTACATGAGCAGTGGCCGACAGCGCAAGTACTGCCCTGGGAACATTTGGAAGGCCCCTTACCAAAAGCGACCTTGATCAAGCATTTGGCTGAGGCTCAGACGGTGATGAGCGCTTGATTGGGCGCTTCGGAGGACTGTTCCACTTCTATGGATGAGCTGACGCTGATCGGGTTTAAGCTTGAACTTAGAAATCGCCGGTCATGGAGCCCGAATCCAGCGTAGAAAGTCTAACTCGGCTCAATCGACGGCTTTTCTCCATATTTCTGAACTTGCTGCGGATGACGAAGGGCAGCGTAATCGGCCACAGCAAGGATGCTATCGAGATAAATAGCCAAGCTTCAGTATCGAGCTTGTTTGCTGCGAGATCATTCAGGAAGGCTTGCAGTACAAGTGCAAAAGTGATGCCGACAAAAGTCCAGTATGCAATAGCCATTAATTTTTAGAATATTTAGGAACAACTCAGTTTTCCCGCTTAGCTTCAGGGCTGTATGTCCCTCTGAGCTTTCTATTATTCTCTTCATATCTCCTGTGTATTCACTCGATTTTCATAAAAGTTCTTGATTGGTTATTTCTCCACAGAAATACGGTTTGATTGAACGCTCTGAGGGCTGCTAACGGCTGTTGAATAGGTGAAATTCCTCAACGCTTGCGCAGCTTCAGTAGGAGAGAGTCCAGTGACATCGATCTCGGGGACAATGTGATCGCGCTGTTCTAAGCCGTAACGGTAAGTACGGTCATAGTAAGTGAGTAAAATTTCAAAAGCGGTGGTTAGATCGCCTTTTTCAATCAGGGCGATCGCTTCCTGAGTTCGCTGTCCGCCTAACCGCTTACGAATGCGTTCGGTAGCGGCGATGAGTTCAGCCGGGTCAGCTTGACCGTAAATATCAACAAGGAGAGCCAGCCGTTCGGCTACTGGACGGGTAATTTCTAGCGCAAAGGCGGTTTCCATTTGCGCGAAGAGTTCGGCTGGAATGCGGCAGGGGCCAACGCGGCGGCTTTCAGCTTCTATCCAAATCGGCTTTTGTGGATTAAAGCAGTGCCACTCGGCGGCAATCAGGTTCTCAAACTGTTCGGTGCTGGGCTGAGGCGGCAGGCAGAGAGCACCAAAGCTGCTGCCCCGGTGACTGGCATAACCTTCGAGGTCGAGTACCTGTTCGCCCTGATGTGCCAGCGCGTGCAAAATGTCGGTCTTAGCAGTGCCG
>JBBQAC010000143.1:0-11632 GCA_038315915.1 Phormidesmidales cyanobacterium | reverse complement strand
TCCGCCCCGTCGTTGGGTCGTCGAAGTGGGACATGCCTGGTTCAATCGGTTTCGAGGGGTGTTGATTCGTTGGGCCAAGTCATCTTTGTCTTACTTGGGATTTGTTCAGATTGTGGCTTGTCTGATTATCGGGCGAAAGCTTCTACTATTTTCCGGATAGGTTCTTAGTGCGGTTACCATTGCTTCGCCAGCCTGAGGATTGCCCAAATCGCTCAAAGCGTCTCCCGCTGTGCGTCGGACAATTGGGGAAGGGTCAGTGAGCAGCACCTGACAAAGCGGGGGCACCGCCTCAGCCTGTTCACTAGCCCCTAATAATGCCGCTGCCCAACGGCGAATGGTCGCCCGGTCATCATCTTGGAGGGTATCTACTATTGCTGGAAACGTCTCTTCGTCGATTTCAATTTCCTGAATCGCTTTGAGCCTTTGTTTCCAGTCTGACTGCTGTAGATCTGCCAGTAGTCCTGCTTGAGAGCGGCGAGGAGAGATAATTTTGGCATCAGAGGTGATAGCCCGTTGTTCCAGGTCGGCGAGCGCTTGTTCGTCGATCAGGCTGTCGAGTTCTTCGGCGATTTGCTGGGCGATCGCATCCACCTCTCCAAACTGCGGCTGATACGGTGCCCAAATCCGCTCGGCAACATAGTCGGCCCCAGTGGTCAAAATCGCGTTCTGTAGCGCTTGATTGAACCGCTCGGGCAAGGCGACGCGGGCCTGTTGGGTGTCGTCTGTTACGCGCACCTGCACGGGAATGCCTCGAAACTTTTGAATGGCGACTTCTACCTGACCAAAATTCTGAGCTGCGCTTTTAGCTTGGGTTTTAGAAGGGGTGCTGGCTGGTGTGAGGCGATCGCCCAAGCTAGCATCCGCATCTTCTGCAATGCCCAGGAGACTGCCTGCTGCTGCCAAAATCGGCTGCCAGTCGGCGCTGCCTTTGCGAGTGAGGGTCACAAAGTCACCCATGGCAAAGACTGAATGAATGCCTGCTATGGCGAGCAGGGTCTGAAATACTTCGGGCGCATCTACCGTAGGCTCACCCAGCGTCAGCGTTAGCGGACGAGCACTGGCCAGTTCATCCAGGTTTAGCTTCATGCAGTTTGGACTGGGCGTGGTCTCTATCGAACGAAGTTTCATCTGGGTTCTCGCTTTATACTTTAGCCTCTCGTTCATATTATCCTGCGCGTCGGTGTTGAAAACACGAGCTATTGGGGTCAGCGCTTCTATCTGTAAATGAGAAGACGCTGAATGCAGGCTATGAGAAATTCTCGGCAACGCCTCAGCCAGATTCAGGAATCTCTTAAGCAACCCTCAGATCGTAGCTCTCTGCCAATAGCATTCTTAACTTAATGAAGCAAACACATTGCCTTCTCAAACAAACCAAGGAACAAACTCATGAAACGTCAATTCTTCACCGCCCTCTTTTTAACTGCTGCGACTGTTGCCCTCTCTCCCGTCGCCAACGCTGCTGAGCCCAAAGCCGTTGAGAGCATTCAAGCGACTCGCTTAGAGCATCTAGACACCCAAAGCAAATCTATCAAAGATATTCAAGCAGCCCGTTTGGACTTCCTCAACAATCAGAGCAAATCTATCAAAGATATTCAGGCCACACGCTTGGAGTTTCTGAATAATCAAAGCAAAGCCATCAAAGATATTCAGGCCACGCGCCTGGAGTTTCTGAATAATCAGAGCAAAGCAGTCGATGACATCCAATCGACTCGTCTGGGGCACCTCGATACTCAGTCCAAGGCGGTCGATAACATCCAAGCCGCCCGGTTAGAAAGCTTAGATGCTCGCACAAAATCTACCCTTTGCTAATCATACTGCTTCGATCTGGCAGTAGCAGACAGGCAGTAGGGTGGGCAGTGCCCACCCCGCTTCTTCGCTATTTTCCAGAGCGTAAATCAACCTCAAGAAGATCCGTGAAATCAGTGATCGCACCATTGCAGTGGCAGGCCCACCCTCGCTGATAGACGTGTGGGCGGTGCCCACCCTACTGACTGCTAGAGAGAAGTAGACGAGCTTGCCACCCGTTCTGAAGTTGATCTGTGTCTATCTCAATGACCACTGGACGCTGTTTTTTCGGTCAGAGCAGAACGTGCTCTCTCCACTACTCCGGAGATGACCCGCTATTCCTCGTAAAAATTCTAAATTTTCGCCGTTTCAAGCTAGCGGCAACCGTTTCGGAGCTGCCGCCGCTTGAGAGCTTAGCCCGTATTACGCATTCCGGCGGCGACACCGTTGATGGTGAGCAGGGCACCTCGCAGGAGTTCGCCTTTGCTGTAGCGCGATCGCACCCGACCGGTCACGGCATCATTCCCATACTCCCGCAATCGCTTCAGCAGCGCCACCTGCAAAAAGCTCAGCGGCACAATCGAACCATTTCGCAACTGTACAGATCGCTGCAAGCTCGGATCCCCGTCGAGCAGCTTGGTGTGATCGGTAATGGCGAGCACCACTTCTCGGGTGAGATAAAACTCAGCAGCAATTTGGTCGAACATCGCCTGGAAGTCTTCTCGCTTTTCGTCACTGCTGAGCTGAGTGACATAGTGCTGCGCAATCTGCAAGTCCACCTTGGCCAGGGTCATTTCTACCTTAGAAATCACCATCTTGAAGAAAGGCCACTTATTGTAAAAGTAGCGCAGCATCTCCAAATGTTCATCCACACTCTCGTCGATGAATTCTCTCAGGGCAGTGCCAACACCGTACCAGGAAGGAAGTAAGAACCGAGTTTGCGTCCAGCTAAACACCCAGGGAATGGCCCGCAGCCCGTCCAGATTGCGCTTGCCTTTACGGCGGGCAGGACGAGAGCTGATCTGAAGCTGAGAGATTTCCTGAAGAGGCGTCACCTGATGAAAGAACTCGACGAGATCGGGCTGCTCGTATATCAGGGCGCGGTAGTGCTGACGCGACCTGACGCTCAGCCGCTCCATAATTTCATTCCACGGCTCAATGCCATCGAAGCTGCTGCCCAGCACGCTGCCCTGAATGACTGCGGTGGTTACCGTCTCCAGGTTGTAAAGTGCCAGATCAGGCAGATTGTATTTGGACGCGAGAACTTCACCCTGCTCGGTGATCTTGATGCGACCATCGACGCTGCGACCGGGCTGAGCCAGAATCGCTTCGTAGGCAGGCCCGCCGCCGCGCCCGACTGAGCCGCCGCGCCCGTGGAAGATGCGCAGGGCGACTGAGTAGTTTTCGGCGATCGCCTGCAAAGCCCGCTGAGCCTTGTGAATTTCCCAGTTGCTGCTGAGAAAGCCCGAGTCCTTATTGCTGTCAGAATAGCCCAGCATGACCTCTTGCAGAGCAGTCTCCGCCTGCTCGGGATCGGTCTCCGCCGCTTCCATAGCCACATAGCCACCCTGCAACATCGAGCGATACAGCGGCAGTTCCCAAAGCTGACGCATCACATCCGGTGCTCGCCGCAGATCCTCGACCGTTTCAAACAGCGGCACAATTTTGAGGGCGCTAATCCCCGTCGCCGGATCGTACAGGCCCGCTTCTTTGGCTAGCAGCGCCACTTCCAGCAAATCGCTTGCTGTGTGGCTCATACTGATGATGTAGCTCTGGCAGATGCCGGGGCCAAACTCCTGATGAAGCCTGCGCACCATCCGAAAGGTCATGATGGTTTCGGCAGTTTTTTCAGAAAAAGGCAGCTCTCCAGGAATCAATGGCCGGCGGGTGCTCAGCTCTTTGATTAGCCAGGTGTTTTTCTCATCCTCGCTGAGGTCGTTGTAGGGCCGGTCGAGAATGCCTAAGTATTCGACCACCTCGCCAATGGTGTCGGAATGGCGTGTGCTCTCCTGCCGAATGTCCAGTTGGGCCAGGTTGAAGCCGTAGATTTCAACCTGGCAGATCAGCTCTTCTAAATCCTGACAGACCAGGCCGGTTTCTTTGAGGTTGGTTTGGATCAGCGTCAGCTCATCTAAAAAGTCATCGCCAGAGCGATAGATCCGACCGCTGGCCACGTCGCTATCGAGATTGGTTTCTTGCTCTTGCAAGTACTCGCCGTTGTAGAGCTTTTGAGAGCGCTCTAGCGTATTTTTCAATCGTCGCTCAATATAGGCCAGCTTGAGCCGGTAGGGCTCTTGGCGGTAGCGAATGGCCAGCTCATCGTAAATATCGGGCATTTGGGTTTGATCTTGCTCCAGAGATTCGAGCAGATCGGGGAGCACTTCGCTCCAGTGCAGAGACAGGCTGAGCAGGTGAGTGAGCTTGCCGATGGACTTGATGTATTTGCCCACCACCATGTTGCGCTGAAAGTTGGCAGTTTTCCAGGTGACCTGGGGAGTGACTGAGGGGTTGCCATCGCGATCGCTGCCCACCCAAGAGCCAAATCGACAAAAGTTGTGACGCGGCGGCTGGAGGGTTGGAAACGTCCCTTGCAAGGCGCGGCAGATCCGCTGATGGAGCTGCGGAATGGTATCGAAGAGCACCACGTCGAAGTAGTGCAGCGTGAAGTCTACCTCGTCGAGCACTGATGGTTTGAACTGATGAAGTTCGTCAGTGCGCCACCAGAGCCGAATTTCTTCGACAAGCTGAGACTGTAGGGCTTTAATCTCCCAGGAGGAATCAAGGCCCAGCGCCCGGGCACTCTCTTCTTCACGGTCAAGCAAACGCAAAATAGATGAAATTCGGCGCTGCTTATCGCGAATAGTGTGCCGCACAATTTCGGTTGGGTGGGCGGTAAAGACCAGCCGTACGTCGAGCTGATTGAGCAGCCGCTGAATCATTTGCGGGGGCACGTTCAGCCGCTTCAGAGTGGGAAACAGCCAGTAAAATGTGCCGACATCCCGACCGGTTTCGGCAGCGGTCTCAGCGTTGGGGGCGCTGCCATTTCTATCCGCGCTGCTTGAATCTACCGAGGTTTGAGCGGCAGCACTTCCAAATGGGGCGTCTTTGCCAGCAGAGGCGATCGCTGCATCTTCGTAAGCGGCGCGATACTGCTGCTGCTGCCCGCGCTGCTCGTAGTGCTGCTCAACGATATTAATAAGCTGAAAGTAAAGGGCAAAGGCGCGGGCGATCTTGATAGCATCGCTCAGCTCTAACTCTTCTATCAGTTGCAGCACCGGGGAAGCATCGGCTGCGTTAGCTTGTCCGTCGGGCGCGCAGAGCTTACGCAGGCGCGTGAGCAAAGCAACCAGCGTGGGGCCGCACTCATCTTCCAACACGGTCGCCCAGGTTTCTTCTACCCGCTTGAGCCGGTGACGCAGCAGCCAGTCGTGGCTGGCCACTGCTGGCATGACTTCTACATTCGAGACGTCCGATACAGCTGTGAGGGTAGTCGTCATTTCACCTTTCGAGTAGAGGGTAGAACTCATACGGCTAGAAGAAGTTAGAGGGCAATCGCTCGAAATGATTGTAGGTTTTTTAGGGACATTGCAGGGCAGCGTTACCCTCTGTAATATCTACAATATCTACCGTGTGGCGGCAGTGTATTCATTTATTCATCTATGCGATCTTCGGTTTGTAGTTGTCCATACTTTTAATTAGCACTGAGCTGAACAGCTTTAGGCTGAGGCTACTCCGAATCCATGAGGGGGAGGGTTGGTAGGCGATCGCCGCGAAAGAGTTCTTCACTGGACTGACCTAGCTGAATCAGCCCATCGGCAGCGGCATGGCTGGTTGCTAAAAGGGCAAGCAGTCCGCAGGTAGTCAGGCCAATGGTGAAATCAATCGCCAGCGGGAGGGATACCGAGAGTCCAGGCAGTGTTGCCGGGGGCGTTTCACGAAAGGCTTGCATGGGGCTATCTCCGGCTGAACGTGATCTTGAGTACGGTTATCTATAACAGTAGCGACTAAAGCAAAGGTCAGCTCAAAATCGAATCAAAAACGGGTCAAAACTGAAATCCAAATTAGCCGCGTAAGCGGTGCTATCCGAAGGGTATACGTACGTAATCGAGCGATTTAACCGACTAAACTTTACTTGACGATCACATAAAATTCACTCGTGCAAAATGCACAAGAGTAACCTAGAATGCAGCGAGCACCGTGACATTCACGTCTGCCTGGACTCTCTAGATGCTCAGCTCTGCGGGCAAATTATGTTGACCGATTTTGAGCTGCGAACAGTACAGTCAATAGCCTATTTGCCAGGTTGACCCTTGTTCAGCCCTTGTTCAGCCCCTGTTCAGCCCCTGTTTAGATAGATCAGGTCTGCTCTCTATAGCTATATATGTTAGGTCATTCTCCTGCACAGCAAGCTGAAGTCAATCCGGCTACCTTGGTTCCCTGGCTCAAGGACGTTCTCTTGCGTCCGGAAGACCGGCGACAGACCGAGATTCAGGTGAGGTTGCGAGGCAATATTTTGCACGTGCTGTGCGAGTCAGCGTCGGCTAATCTCTCCAGAAATCATTTGTTGATACAACTGGTGCGATCGCTGATGGAGCCAGCGGTACAGACGCGATTTGAGCGTGAGTTTCCGCAGATCTATCAAATATATGTCTATAGCTGTCGGGCGCTTGCAGCGAAGCCAGTATGGAGCGCCCCGATTTACCTCAACCGGCTAGATCGTCATTTGGCCCGGCTAGCTCAAGCGACTGCCAATACTGACAGAGTAGCCCTGCCGCCAAGCCCCTCGCCCGCTGTCGCTTCCGCCGCTCAGGACGCGGCCCGAGTAGGGGAGATGAAGCTGGCGCGATCAGGCGATTCAGATGCGATCGCCCGCTACTTAAGCGAGTCTCTCAGTGCGCTCAATGTTGGCGTTAAAGTCAGCGCCCGCGTCGTCCCCAGAAAAGCTCGTCGCGCCCCGGATATGGTTCAGCCCAGCGATGCGGCGACTGACCAGCCATCTATCCCGAGCCTGTCTCGGCTATGGGTATTTTGTGAGGCCAGCTACAGTCCCGATCCGCTGCTAATTGCTGAACCTATCGCCGAGCGGCTGCGGCGGCTACACCTGCGGCAGTTTCAAGATGCCGTGATCACCATCCAGGTGACCGGTGAACTCGCTTCTGACTGGCGGTTGCGGGTCGATTTGACGCCGCCTGAAGCTATGCTGCGCGGATGGGCCCGGTGGGGGGATTTGCCAGCGCTCTCCCGGCTGGTGAACCAAATTTCTCGGCGATACGGCCTCAAACTCGTCGTTGAAATTAAAAAAGGTACTCTCCATCTTATTAGCTATCCGATCCACTTGGAGACCGCGCCTTCTGATCGCGAGCCGGTCGACTGTGAAGCCCTAGTAGCGGCTATCTCAGCGCAGCTCATGGCGATCGCCCCCCAGGGTTTACAGCGGGCGATGCTCTACGGGCCCTCTACCGATGACATCAGTCCGGAATGGATGCGAAGCCTGGAGTTGCCAGCGGCGCAAAATCCAGCCCTGGCGGAGACTACAGCAGTCCTGGCCGCTAAGGGAGATCTGCCTGCGCTGGCTTATTGCCTGACGCGATCGCTCAATCCCAGTCTCAAAGATCAGCTAGCCACTGGCGGCATTCGCGTCCAGCTTTTGCTCAAAGATCAGCTGCTGCACATTATGGCCGACGGCCCCGTCTGTCCGCCCAAGCACGCGATTGTGCCGCTCGTGAGCCAAACGCTCGCGCCCCTGAAGGCGTCTGGTCTGATCGAGGGGATTCGCCTGTACGGTCGCCGGGCCGGACAAAAGCAGCCGATTTGGATTCATGGTCATGACTATCAGCCACGTCAGCGCCTGGTGCCAGAAGCCAAGCCCGAATTTGCAGCCTCAGAAGCGTACATCGGCGAGCTGATCACATCGGTCAGCGATGAGAGCTTGGCTGTTAACCTACCGCAAACAGACGAAATAGATCAGCGGTTGGGAGAGGTGCTGGTGAATGCGCTCCAGTACCTGCTGCTTAAAACTCAGGCTTTTACCCTCGCTGAGGAGGCCCATGACCTGCGCCGTCTATCGGCCTTGCCTCGGGCTTTTCACTCAGGGCGCAAAATGGCCCTGATGTGGGGGGCGCTGGGCCTGCTGCTGGCTTTCCAGCTTGACTTTATGGTAGGCCAATCCCTAAAGCGATTTGAGCAGCCTTTGAATACGCCAGAGCAAACCGATGCGACATCACCAACCGGTCGATCAGCCCAGTCAGACACCCGTGATGAACAAGCGAGCGATCGCTTTAACGATGAGCTGGCTCGTTTGCAGTGGGGCCAAGGCCAAAAATCAGACGAGCCGGACACAGAAGAGAGCTTTGCTAGCCGCGATGACCGGTTGGATCGCAGCGACTTTACGGTCTCGGCCATCAATGATGACGCGCTGATCTATAGTCCGCAGCAGGACTTGGTTTCGACTGCGACGCTGCTGGCGGGGTCTGCACAGCCTAGTTTTCGCAGTCATCAGCTCGACGAAAAACTGGCGCTCTACCAGCGACGAGTGGCCCGCTCAGGCCCGCCTGACGTGCTGGTCATCGGCAGTTCACGGGCGCTGCGAGGGGTCGACCCAGCGGCGCTGCGTCAGGCGCTCGGCGCAACGGGGCATGAAGAACTCAGCGTTTTCAATTTTGGGGTCAATGGCGCTACTGCTCAGGTGGTCGACCTGGTTGTGCGGCAGCTAATTCCCCCGGATCAGCTCCCTCAGATTATTGTTTGGGCCGATGGGGCGCGGGCCTTTAACAGCGGTCGGGTAGATGTGACCTTTAATGCGATCGCTGTTTCTGAAGGCTACCAGCAGCTAGAAGCGAGCCGATCAACCGATAGCCCTGCTGCTGTAGAAGTGCTTGGCAGCTTGGCCGAACAGCTTACGATGTGGACACAGTCCGCTGACCAGCAGCTCAGTGAGCGCCTCGGTCAGATCTCTGCTGGCTATTCCAATCGCAGTAAAATTCGCTCGGCGATTGGGCAAGGATTTGGCGCGATCGCCCCCGATGCCGACGCGGCGGCAGGAACTCGCACCGGAGACACTCCGACCGGCCTGCCGACCGAAACTAGCCTGATTGACTTTGACGGCTTTTTAGCGCTTTCTACCCGGTTTAACCCGGCGACCTACTATCAGGATCACGCCCGCGTTGCCGGTGCCTACGACGGTGACTATGAAGCGTTTCACTTACAGGGCAAGCAGACCGAAGCCGTAGACCGGCTGCTGGCTTTTGCTACTGAAAAACAAGTGCCCGTGGTTTTTATCAATACCCCGCTGACCGATGACTATCTCGACAGCCATCGGGTCAAAGCCGAAACGGAGTTTCGCCATTACATGGTGCAGGAGGCCGATAGCGCCGCGATTCTGATATTTCGCGATTTTGGTCGGCTTTGGCCGCAGCGCTACGACTATTTTTCAGACCCGAGTCACCTCAATCGATATGGCGCTTATCAGGTCTCTGCCCGGCTCGCTCAAGATCCGCTCATTCCCTGGCCCGACGCCCTACCGGCAGAAGATCGGTAGCGGCAGAAAGTTTAATATTGTGCTCCGTTTTATGGTCACCCGTTCACTATGATTCAGCCGTCTATTCTCTACGGGCTTTTTTTGCTCTGTGTGGTGTTGCTTTACTGGGCAATGCCAGGAAAACGCGCCAAGCTTTGGGTGATGCTGGCGAGCAGTCTGATTTTTTACACGACGCTCCAGCCTCAGTACGTGCCGCTCATGCTAGTGCTAGTCGGGCTCAATTTTGCGGTGGGCAAGGCGCTGGCCGCACCCTTAGACTGGCGTATTCCCAATGAAGCCTGGCAGTATGCCCAAGCTGACTGGGCCAGTCGAAAAACTCGCCTGCTGTGGCTGGGAGTGGGGCTTAATATACTGCTGCTGCTAGGCTTCAAATACTATCTGCCAACGCTTTCGCTGCTGCGCTTTCAGGGATTTGCCGATGGTCTGGTCGCCCCCTGGCTGATGCCCTGGGGTCTGAGCTTTTTTGCGTTTGAATGTGTGGCTTACCTAGTTGATGTCTATAGAGGATCGCCTGCGAGCGATCGCCCGCTCGAATTTGCGGCTTACAAGCTATTTTTTCCCAAGCTCATTTCAGGGCCGATCACCCGCTTTCACAGCTTCAAAGGTCAGCTTAAAAGCCTTGCTCTACCGTCGAGCAGTCAATATGCGGAAGGGCTGTGGCTGATTGCCTCGGGCGCGATCAAAAAGCTGCTGATTGCCGACCATATTGGCCGGCTGGTGAACTTGAGCGTAGAGAGCCTGCCGAGGGCGGGCAGTGGCGATATCTGGCTGCTGGCTTTTGCCTATGGGCTACAGCTCTACCTCGACTTTAGTGGCTATGTTGATGTCGCTCGCGGCAGCGCCTTGCTGCTGGGCATCACCCTGCCGCAAAACTTTGATTTTCCTTACTTCTCTGTCAACATTGCCGATTTCTGGCGGCGCTGGCATATGACCTTAGGAGACTGGCTGCGCAACTATCTCTATTTTCCGCTGGGCGGCTCTCGGGGCGGGCTGGTTCGCACCTGCGTCAACTTAATGCTGGTGATGCTGGCAGCGGGCATCTGGCACGGCGATCGCTGGGGGTTTGTCGTCTGGGGCGCGATCCACGGGCTGGCGCTGATTGCTCACCGTCTGAGCGTGGCCTTGTCAGCGCGATCAAAGCTAGCAGCCGCTTTTTGGACGAGCTTGCCGGGGGTGGCAGTTGCCTGGGGTCTGACGCAGCTAACGGTGTTCTTTAGCTGGATTTTCTTCCGCCTACCCAATCTCAACGATGCCAGTTTGGCAATGCGCCATCTATTCGGGCAAACTGCCGATATTCAGTTTGCTCAGAAAGTGTATTACGAATCTTTTAACCTGGGGCGATCGCAGCTCACGCTGCTGCTGGTCGGCATTGTTACCTTGATGGGCCTTGCCTACACGATGCAGCGAGGACTCAAACTGCAAATTAGCTGGCCGATCAAAATCCTGCTGCTGCCCATCTGCTTTTATCTGGCCTGGGTGCTAGCCCCTTCTGAAGCCTCTCCCTACATCTACTTTGATTTCTAAAGGTCGCCACAGGAAAAGTTTGCCAAAACGAGGAAGCAAGCCAGGCTTATCTTGCCTTCTCCGGTTCGAGACGCCACAGTTTACCGGCTTTGTAAGCAGGCACAACCTGATAATCGGGAGATTGGTCTAACTGCGTTTTTGTTTGCTTGGAGAGATTAAACAGAAAGATGGTGTCTGCGTTCTTCGGTAAAACAGGCAGGTCAGGTTCTCGAAACAACAGCAGCGGCTGATCCTGATTGAGGGCATGCGCAAGCGATAAAATCTCTCCCCGGTTGATATTATAGTCGCTGCTGATCAGCACCGAATCAGGCGCAAGGCTAATTATCCGGGCGACTTCTAAATTGAGATGGCTGTATTTTTTATTCCACCAGGTATCAGCCGGAAGGCTAACCGCGCAAGAGAGTATTCCAACGGCTAGCAATCCCACGGTTACTCCGCGCCAGAAGGTCGAGACCGGGCGACCAGAAATCTTCTGGCTTAGCAAGTAAGCAATCGCAATCTGTAAGCTGAGATAGGCCGGAATCAGGTAGCGACTGACGCTGGAACGGCGGCCTCCAAACACAATATCTGGGCCAGCAAACGCCATTACTGTGACCCCTCCTAGCAAGGCCAAAAACAGTAGGGCAGACCTAGGCATCTGCCGCAGGCTCCACAGCAAGGCATAAGTCACCAAGCCGATGGAGATTAAAACAGGAACAACCGTATGGGCAAGCGGACTGTTGCTGTCCAGGTTGAGGTCGAAAAATAGCCGAGTGACATTGCCTGCCCAAATTCTGGCAAGAGTGA
>JBBQAC010000204.1:0-8644 GCA_038315915.1 Phormidesmidales cyanobacterium | reverse complement strand
TAACGGTGAAGCTCAACGGCGACAGGCAATTTTTAGGACACCGCCGAGACTTTAGTGTCGTCCGTTGCAGCGCAGTGTTAGGCAGTCGCTATTTTTCTATCGCAACGGAAGAAACCTGACTTGTCCTTCCCACTCTCCGTCAAAGCTGCATTGATCAATCAAAATGACTTCCTCTATTGCTAATCCTACTGGAACACGACGGCTAACCTCGAACAGTCCAGGCATAGATAATTCGGCGTTGCTGAATAGCAGTATGATTTTCACAGGTTTGGACGAGTCTTCAAATAGTCCAGAATTCGATTCATACTCTGAATCAGCAACGCCGATAATTCTGTGTCAATCCGTTCATATGCGAAGGTTATCATTGTGGCAACATCGTGAGTTAGAACAACTCTGTTCTCCTGTGCTGCCCATGCTAAGACGGTTGGATCATCTGCTCCCGATAAACCAACATCTTGAACACGCACCACGTCAACATCTGGACTTTGACGAAGAATACCTCGCACAATTTGGTTGTTAAAGTTTTCATCAGCTAAAAATCGAACCACTTAGGACGACCTAGCTTGATTTTGTCTGGCAAGTAGGCGATCGCGCAAACCTATTGGATTAAACCGTTGCTCCGTCTCGCCCCGAATCACGTCTGCCTGCCTTTGACGCTCTGCGAGATAGTCGTCTACTTCATCTCGATGTCTGAGGTAGTAGCTAATCACCCAGTAAATATCTGAAAGCTGTAAAGATGGATACTGCTCACCTATTTCTTCAGGTATACAGCCTTCCAGAAAAGCAGCTACGACGGTATCCAAAGTCACACGAGTCTTAGCCACTCGGACAACGCCATCACTATCCTTCTCTATGGGCGTAGCATCAAGGGTAATGGCTAAAGACATAAGCACTCATCAAAATTCTCAAGATTAAGGAGCTACCGCAATAGTAGCAAACACGCGGCTACTCTGCGAAAACTGAAACTTACCCATTCATGCTACGGGATAGTGAGGCGCACCTACGACGCTATAGCCGGGTTCGTCGCAGCCTAGATGACTAGCTTCGTGTGCTCATGCAGTTACTCAAGAAATTCTGCCTCTAGCCGGATGTCGTTCATAAAACCTCCAAATTGCTCATCAGCGTCAGCACTTACGTCAAGCACAAACAAACCCTGCGCATCGATCTCCTCAATGCGATACGTGCGTCTAAAGCAAAACTCAAAAACGCAGCGGCTCTCGTCGGGGAGTTCGGCAACCCAGTCGGGCATCCTCGCGAATCTTACTATGCTGCCAGGTTGAACCATGGTAGTAGCGGGAAGCAGCCTAACGTTCGCGCTCACCGGATGCACATACTCTTGTATATCAACCAACTGCTTGAGACATTCCGGTGCAGCGTGATTGTTAGGGCGCAAGCGGTACTGTCACTTAAAGTTGCCAAGCGCACTTTTAGGGTGAATCTCCCACGTGAATGGAACAGTGACGGTCCGACCGCGATACATCACGTCGATACTCCATCCGGTGATCGGCCATTCCTGCCAGTCACCCATCACGTTCTCGCTCTCCAAGCGATCCACAATTGTGACGGTCAGCTGTGAGTCCTTCTTGATCTGGAGATCCCGAACATACGATCCCTTATCATTCAGCCCCCGAACCTCCTTCTCGAACTCTTCCTTTGGCAAGTCGACGAGGCTCCGGGCGGTGTACGGATAGACCTTATTCAGCGCAACGTTCTTTCGAGCACTGTATGGGCCGAACACGTTTTCCGTGTGTCGCAGTGTCACGCTGTGCAAAAATACATCCCCGTCTGTTGCTTCTAGGCGCAAGATCACCTGGAAATCATATAGCCCTTGCTCCACGGCCTTCGCGACGGCAGAATCAACGGCGACAAGCAATCTTCCCTTCCGCCAAAAATCCCTGTACAGGCTGATTCCAAGATTAACGATTCCAAGACCGAAGCCACCGAAGGCAGCGACCGTCCGAATCGTGTCAAACGTATCATGCGCCGATGGAGGTGTGGGAACTGGGGCAGTCATTTGCTATTACGTGCTGATTGCAGACTGATCGCGGTTGTGTGCCGATGATGCTTGGTTGAGCCCTAACGTTCCGGTTGAGCGGCTGTAAGTAACTTCTGCATCCATACCAAGATTGTTCGGAAGTCCGCTCCAACCGGGTTGTTATGTTGAGGACAAAGAGAATGAGTCTTTTCTCCCAATCATTTTTGTGACACAACCAAAATTATTGAATGGTGTAGCCTACAGATCCGGATGTGACAAAAGACACTTCCATAGCTCCTGCCGAAAACCAAGCCTATTCATATCCCAAGCACTATCTCCAAAAACCCCACGAGTCCATGAACCCCAATTAGGGAAATAACCTATCGGTGACAAGTCACTAAACTTATTTATGTCCCACCCCCATCCGAGCTTATCAACGACATTAAAATGTGCATCTCGCCACAGATTAGTTTCTGAATACTGAAACCAAAATTACCATTACTGTATTTCACCCAGAGGCGGTCAATTGTTTTAAGATCAGTATCGGGAAGCTTTCTGAGATCATTTTTAACCACAAAAGACCAATCCCTTTTGCTAAAACTCGCCAAGAAATTTGAAGATTGTTTGCGAATAATTTCAAGCATTTGGTTGGCAGTTTCTCGATCTGCTTCTTCCCATTTTCCTGCTGCTAAGAGATCGCGCAGTTTGGCGTAGTCAATGCTTTTTGAGGAGGTAAGGTCATCTACTGGATTCTGTTGAAGTGCTGCTAGGCGAGAGTGTATCTTGGCATATTTCTCGTCAAGTGCAAAATGGGAAATACATAAGTGAGATCGTATATCTATTCCCCAATTTCCCAGTTTACCGATTGCTTCTATCGAAATAGCGGTTCCTCTTTTCCCACCTTCTAACATATGAGTAACTACGCCGATGACTTCGTTACGCTGATTGATAACTGGTGAACCACTACAACCTGGTTTCAGAAGATCCTTCCCTGTAACTAATAAATCCCAATCCTTAATATCCTCCCCATCAATCCTTCGAAAACCATAGTCCTCTAGCCTTCCATTAATGTTGAGCCTTCTGTATGTTCGTTTACCATCAAAATCGCAATATCCGCAGAGCTTCAAAGAGTCTGCTTTTCTGGGCAAAGTCCACAAAGCTATGGGTAGTTTCTTTAAACCTTCCAATCTTAAAACAGCTAAGTCAAGAGATTCTTCTCCTGCGTCAAATCCATAAGAAATAACTGTTGCATTTGAGCCATCTACTTTGATCCGCTCTTTCCCTCCTAATGCTCTCACAACGTGAGCACAGGTGAGAATGTAGGAGGCAGTTTCATCTTGATGAATAACGAAACCTGTACCAATATCGTTTTTATCACTGTCACTTCTAATTAAAACAATAGAGTCTTCAATCCTCATGGTGCCCTATAGATTTTGTTGGCTAGCTTTTTGGTTTTAACGTGAGTTTAACCCTTAAACTGGAATTTGATTGAAGTTTAGTGATATAAACATTGCCCTCAGCAGTAAAACCTAAGCTGATTTCTATCTCAGCATTCTCAACAGGCATCGTTGCCTGAATTTCTTCTATAGCTTCATAGACTGGATAAGCTACTTTAGTCAGAAGGGGTTTAATTAAACCAACTGCCTTTTGAACTAGATCTGCGGAACTACTAGAGATCTGCTTAGCTTCGGCGACCGGAACTTCTACCTCAACTAGAATTCCGTCTGACAACTCAATCAACTTAGTAGACCTTACATATTCCATAGATTCTTAACTTGCTCGTCAATTTACTTCTTTCCTTCATCCTGATCATACGACAAATCTTATCAAGCTCTCACAACGGTTACGTCGCGCAACCCTACAGTTTCAACATAACTACTTATTAGAGGGAAACTTTCCACCTAATCACTCCATAGGGCAGGTTAGGTGGAAATAATTCAGCCTAATCACCCGATACGGATAGATAGGTGGAAATTCGTCTGCCTAATTACCCTATATGGCATATTAGGTGGAAAGTTTCAGTATAATCCTCCCTGCTGTGAGCGACTGGCGCTGTTTAAGCTTTATTCACATTTACTCATAAGCGGATACTGAACCAATGACAGCGAAAAGCCCAATCATTAGGCTTTGACCCCGTTTCCCCGTCTCTTTTAGCCCATCAGCGATGAAATATCTAGCTGATCTAGCTGCTTAAAAAAGCCCGCAAGCCGTCCCTTTATTTTTTCTATACCGCCTGCAACGTTAGATTCAATGTTGATCGGCAACACTGGGTCGTGAAGTGACAGCCGTAGTAAAAACCAGCCGTCTTCCTTGGGGTTGGTGCAGGCGACTCGAATGCCCTCAAAATTGTCGGGGACAGCCTGCCAACTATTCTGCTGATTGACAAAGGCTGTCAACTTTTCAATCACTTCATTTCCATGAGTCTTAAAGTCTTCTGCCAAAATTCTAAGCCGGTACTCTTTGCTTTCTACGGGCTCTTTTAGCTCAGTGATTAAATCGGTCAAAAACTTTCCAGACTGACGAACCAGGGCGAGTTCTACCAGTAATTTGCTGACTAAATACGCGCCGTCATCAAGAAAATAATTCTCTTTCATTGCGCCGTGGCCAGAGGTCTCAATTGCCAGCCATGATGCTTGCCCTGCCGCGTCTAGCCGCATGGATTCGTTGATGACGTTTTTGTAGCCGCGTTTGAAGCGATGATGTACGCCACCGAGATCGGTGATGAACTGGGTGAGGCCGTCTGAGGTGATTGAGTCGGTCACAATGGTGGAGCCAGGATGCTCGCGCAGTACTACCGCTGAAATTAGGGCAATCAGGCGGTTGCGATTGAGTTCGTGGCCCTGAGAATCAACTGCTGCGGATCTATCGACATCGGTATCGAAGATGATGCCAAAATCGGCCCGATGCCAGAGCACTGCCTGACAAATCGCCGCCATTGCCTCTGTGTTTTCGGGGTTGGGGATGTGGTTAGGGAAGTGGCCATCGGGCTCTAAGAACTGACTGCCAGTGGTATTAGCTCCTAAGGGTTCTAGCACTTTACTGGCGTAGAAGCCGCCTGCCCCGTTGCCCGCATCGACAATAATATGCAGCCCCTTTAAAGGTTGTTCATAGTGCTCAGAGTGATTGACTGACTGGCGGACTTTCTGCACGAGGCCGTCTGAGTATACTGAGATAAAGTCTCTGGCTTCGAGTTCTCCTTTAGTAGCGGCGGGCGAAAAGTTGTTCTCACTGGCTAGGGCCAAAATTTGGGTGATGTCAGGTTTGTTTAAGCCGCCCTGGGCAGTGAAAAATTTGCAGCCGTTACGGTTGAAAGGAAGATGGCTGGCGGTAAGCATAATAGCGCCGTCGCAGTTGTAGCCAGGGGTGACGGTGCTCATGAACATGGCAGGGGTGGAAGCGATCGCAAAGTCAAACACCCTCGCCCCCGCATCCGTCATCCCATCGGCGATCGCATCTCGCAGCGCTGGCCCCGAAATGCGGCTGTCGCGACCGACCGAAATCACCAGATCCTCAGCGGCCTTGTCCAATTTGCTGGCTAGCCAGCTCACAAATCCCTGGCCCAGCAGGTAAGCGACTTCCGGCGTCAGGTTCACCGTTTCGCCAGCGACCCCTTCTAGTGCGACCCCTCGAATATCTGAGCCGTTCTGCAACCGCTGCCATGCGCGGGGTAAACCTACAGCCATTACGTTTCCTCTACTACCGGGTGGAGCCTCCGGTGGTTACCTCGCCAGCTAGCTCCATAGCAGACTGTAACTCAATAAGGGCTGTTTGCCAGGTTGGATAGAAAACAGTTAACGATATGTAGAGAGGGGGGACCCATCGTCTGGCCTATCCTCATCGCCAGTGTGGGGCGGCATACATAGCTGCTGTGCCAGTTCAGGGCGGGCCAGCAGCCAGTCGGCCAGCCAGTCGCAGCCTTTTTCTATCAGCACGTCTAGCCGCAGATCCCAAATTCTGACGGTGCCGTCGGCGCTGGCGGTGACCAAGCGATCGCCCGACCCATCAAAATCTACCGCCCAGATCACGCCCTCATGCCCGAGCAGCGGCGGCAAAAGCTGACTCTCTTCTGACGAATTCAACGCGTCCAGCGCCTCTGGTGAAAGCGACCACAGCCGCACGCTGCCATCGTCACTGGCAGAGGCCAAAAATTCACCATTCGGGCTAAAGCTCAGGCTTCTCACCCAGTCCCGATGCCCTCTGAGAACCAGCGGTTCTGGCTCAATGGTAATCTGTTGCTGAGACTGCCATCTCACCGGCCACAGGCGAATCACCCCGTCAGCCCCGCCCGAAGCGACAAACCGACTATCCGGACTAAAAGCCGCACACCACACGCCGCCCTCATGCCCTTCGAGCGTCTGCATCAGTCCGTTTTGGTGATGCCACAGGCGCAGCGTATTGTCTTCGCTGGCAGTGATCAAATGGTGACCGTTGGGGCTAAAGCTGACGTGCCAGACCGTATCGGTGTGGTCGTGCCAGGTATTGAGCAGTTTGCCGCTGGCGTGCCACAGGCGGAGGGTGCGATCGCTGCTCACCGAAGCCAGCCGACTGCCGCCCGGACTGTAGCTCACCTGCCAAACGGCTCCTGTATGGCCCAGCAGCTCGCTGACTGGCTCGCCCTCCTCGCTCCAAATGCGAATAGAATGATCCGCGCTTGCCGACGCGAAAAACTTGCCGTCGGGTCGCCAGGTGACGCTGTGCACCCCGCGCTGATGCCCGACGATGGTTTGCAGTAATTTGCCGCGATCGCTCCACAGCTTAATCAGGTCATCGCCCCCCGCCGACAGCAGCTTGGGCGGTTCACTGTGCGCCTCGGGTTGCGGTTGCCAGCAGGCACTCCACACAATCCCCCCATGCCCCCGAAGGATCGGCTCCGGTGGCCCCGCCAGTCGCCAGATATGAACCTGATCATCATCGCCACCTGACACGACTGACTGGCCGTCCGCGCTCCAGGCCACGCTGTGAACACTGCTACGCTGGTCAAAGGTTTGCTCAACGGTGGCATCGAGCCGCCATATTTTGACGGTTTGGTCATCGCTGCCCGAGGCAATCCGCTGGCCGTCCGGGCTAAAAGCCACACTGCGCACCCAGTCCTCATGGCCATAAAACGTCTTTAGCTTGCGGCCTTCCAGACTCCACAGCCGCAGCGTATTGGCATCTCCCGCCGAGATAATGGTTTGCCCGTCCGGGCTAAAGGCCACGCTGCGCACCCAGCCCTGATGACATTGCAATACGTGCAGCGATTCGCCGCCTACCGTCCAAAGTCGCACGCTTTGATCTTCACCGCCGGTCGCCAGCGTTTGCCCGTCAGGACTAAAAGCCACCGTTCGCGCCCAGTCTTCGTGGCCTTCCCAAGCCTGCACCAAATCTCCTGCAAAGTTCCAAACCCGAATGTGAGCGTCACTATAGGTAGCCGCTAACAAAGGAGCCGTCGGGCTAAAGCGAATAGCGGTGACGCTGGCAGTGGCCTGCTCGATACGGCGAATAAAATCACCGTTGCTCCGATACAGGCGCACGGTCTGATCCAGGCTGGCACTAGCGAGATACTGACCATCGGGGCTAAAGCATACGTCGAGCACACCCGCCTGATGGTCGTTCAGGGTGCGCAGCAGCTCTCCCCGTCCGTTCCAGAGCTTGACGGTACCGTCTTCACTGGCAGAGGCGATTTTCTCGTTTTGGGCGTCCTTGAGAGCATCGGTTGCTGCCCGCTGGCAGTCCACAGCCAGCACCCAGTTGCGGTGGCCTGTCAGCTCGTTTTTCTCTCGTACATTGCGAAGTGAGGCATCCAGGCATAGCGCGGTCTGCATTTTCAAGTAGGCGTCAGCGTCAGTACGGCGAAGTTGTCTGGCTGCGCGCAGTGCTTTTGCCAGAGATTCCAGACCGTTACCGGAGAGTTGAAGCGACCTGGCCACCGAAATCAGTGCCCTGACCTCGGCAACTTCTGTCTTTTTGCGAGCTAGCGTTGTTTGTGCCTGAGAATCTGACTGCGCGGCTAAGGCTCTTTGCAGTTGTTCTTCGGTGAGCTGACGGCGGCGACGTTCCGATTGTAAGGCTTCAACCAAGTCAATCGGCTGCTGCTGCACCAAGCTGGCCAGGTACTCGTGCACAAGCTGATAGCGTACTCCCGAGACTTCTGGCACCTCAAAGACTAACCCTGAACCGACGAGAATGTTTAGCACTAGCTGAAGCTGCTGCGGTTCTGTGGGAATATCGGCGGCGGCTAGGGCTTCGATCAGTTCGGAGTGGCTTTTGAGCGGGCGGTTGTTGCCTTCGCTTAGTAGATATAGAACAGACTGGGCAATACTGCTGTTTTCAGGGCCACAGTCGTGCATGACGTTCCCTAAAAAGTTTTTGAGCAGTTGGTTTTTGGGCGATCGCCCCAACGCCTGATACGCTGCCAGGGTCGTAATATTGTGCCGCTGTAGCTGAGCCCCGACCACCTGCAATTCAATTGGTCGAATCTCACCGGTTTCAGCCGCAAGATCATCGACCATCGCCGTGACTAAATCTTCTTCCAAATGAAAGCCCGCAGCCTCAGTGAGCTGACGAATCACTCTTTCAGCCGCCTTAGGCATGAAATTGCCCAAATAGTAGCGAATCTCTTTGCTAAGAATATCGTTTTCAATAATACTTAAGTCAGCATAACGATCCCACTCTAAAAGATAGTGAAGA
>JBBQAC010000001.1:0-58619 GCA_038315915.1 Phormidesmidales cyanobacterium | reverse complement strand
GGCGTTGCTGAATTAAAAGATGGATCGGTAGGGAATGGGGACATCCCAGAACTTGAGATAGTGAATCAGCAGTCGAATGGAATGTTCGAGCATCTCCACCGACTTGGAATAGCACAACGTCTTGCGATGTAAGCGGGCTAGGTAGTGCCTTAAGCGCGTATTCTCTCCCTCTACTCTAGTCATGTAGGTCTTGCTGACAATCTGATCTCCGTCTGGAATGTACTGGGGATAGACCTTATATCCATCAGTGACGTAAAAGAAGCACTGCCAAAAACTCACGGCCAACCAGAGAGGCTCAAACGTTTGAGCGCTATGGTCACCCACAACCCAACCCAGAATACCGGGCTTGAAGTGGTCAACCACTGTCCATATCCACACCTTATTTTTTTTTCGAGCCGACAAACGTTTGGAGTTCGTCTAGTTCGCCAACTTGAGCAATTTCTTCTGGTTCATAGGCATCTGGAAGCAGCTCACCGACTTGTTTAACCCAATTGATAACGGTGGTGTGGTGCACGCCAGTGACCCGTTCGATAGCCCGAAATCCGCTGCCGTTGACGTACATCTTGAGACAAAGTTTCTTGACCTCGTCGCTGTACCCGCGTTCCGTTCGAGGATTTTCGACGAATTGACGGCCACAATCGACACAAATATGTTTTTGTTTGTCACCTCTGTGACCGTTTTTGCGAATATGCTCTGACTGACATTCTGGACATTTCATTTGCGGTGGCTGCTCCTTCAGCGTTGGCGCAGCCTCTCCCGTGGAGAATCGCTTCACTAATACGTCAATTATAGAAAATCATCTCTTGCTTATGCAACGCCCGATTCTTGGTGTCATGCCGTTTGGGTGCCGCTTTGTCGACTGTTTTAGCTTTATTGCGATCGCTCCAATGGACAAACTAAAGAGCGCCACCTGCTTCGATCTAATTTTCAGCAACCTTGCTGATAGTAAAGTAAATTACGCCTGATCCACACCCATGCCGCATCAGCTTCACAGCCTATCGAGCCGCAATCAAGTCAAGACTGTTGTTCTCATTCTTTTAGCAATGCTCACGGTATCCCTCGCGGTAGTGGCTCGACCGGCTATTCATCTGGTGCGAGCGGCCTTGCATGATCGCGACGAAATTCTCCCCTTACCGCCCGGTACTGTTGACGATGCCAGCCGCCTAAATCCCACTCACATGCAGCTCGTGCAGGTTTCAAGCGAGCTTCCTACCGCGAAGGAACAGTTGAGAACAGTGTTAAAGCATGCGAAAGCGCAAGGTAAGAAAGTAACGATGGCAGGCTCTCGCCATACGATGGGCGGACAGACGATTTATCCTGACGGCATTTCACTGGATATGACCCAGTTCAAACAAATGCAGCTGAATGCTACAACTCAAATTCTAACGGTACAGTCTGGCGCTGTATGGTCAGATGTGATTCCCTACTTAAATCAACAGGGATACTCTGTTGCTGTCATGCAGTCGAACAATGATTTTTCGGTTGGCGGCACCATGAGCGCCAATGCTCACGGATGGCAGCACGATAGCCCACCCTTTGCCAGTACCGTTGAAAGCTTCCGGTTAATGCTGGCCGATGGCACCGTAGTGCAATGTTCCAGACAAGAAAATACAGAACTCTTTTCGCTTGTTTTAGGTGGATACGGGCTGTTCGGCGTCATCTTAGACGTAAATTTAAGAGTTGTTCCAAATGAACTGTACTCAGCGCAGCGAACGATCATTCCTAGCGAGGACTATGTTGAGACCTATCAGCAGCAAGTGTCTGCTGACGTGGGGATGGTTTATGGGCGGCTCTCCATTGCGCCGGATAGTTTTTTAAAAGAAGCTATCTTGACGACGTATCAAAAAGTCGCCGCCGAACCCGAGGTTTCGCTCACAAATCCCTCACAGGCTGGGCTTGCCCGTACCGTTTTTCGGGGAAGCGTCGATAGTGACTACGGCAAGCAACTACGTTGGCAGTTGGAGAAGTCGAGCGGTGGAGAGGCAGGTACTAGGGTATCTCGCAACCAAATTATGAATCGCCCTTCTACCCTGTTCGAAAACCATCGGCAGACAGAAACTGATATCTTGCACGAGTACTTTATTCCACCGGAATCGTTAGAACGCTTTCTCGAAAAGTGCCGCGAAATTATTCCTAAATATAAGCTTGATTTGCTGAATGTAACAGTTCGGAATGTTGAGCTAGACAGCGATAGTTTTCTCCGCTATGCCGATCAAGAGATGGTTGGTTTAGTAATGCTGTTTCATCAACAACGGAGTGTCTCTGATGAGGCAGAAATGCAAGCGCTAACGCAAGAATTAGTTGAGGCGGCGCTTGAGGTTGGAGGTAGATATTATTTGCCTTATCGTCTTCATAGTACGCCTGAGCAGTTTCAGCGAGCCTATCCCCAAGCCACTGAGTTTTTCCAACTGAAGCGCCAATATGACCCGGATGAAACTTTTCAAAATTACTTCTACACTAAGTATGGGAAATAGTGGAATAGTTTAGCTATCCACAGGACACAAGCTACAGGACACAAGGGGTAGAAAGTAAAGAGCAGGAAGTGAAGGGCTAAAAATCTCGTTGAAGACCTTGGTGCTTAAGTAGCATGTGGAAATTTGTGGATCGCAATAGCTGTAGTTGGCTGTGCTACTGTTGCGATCACTCAGCAGTGATATCTGATTTGCAAGAAACTCTCAGCCGTGACGATTCGCGTACAGAAAATCGATGAAGACCACATATAGTAATCTTCACTGTGCATATGCCCCTGAGATGGAGTTCTTCAGGGGTAATTTGGTTAAGTGTTTTGAAAAGCCGGATCGGGCGATCTCTATCCTCAAAGAAGTGCGCCAGCTCGGTGAGGTGATCACGATGCCTGCCTGCCCGCTGTCCGAACAAGCAGGGTATCAGACACAGGTAGACCCCGACCCCGCTTTACTCGGGCTGATTCGGCAAGTTCACAAATTAGAATATATAGACTTTGTGCGAACAATCTTCCCAGCATGGCAGCGTGAGATGCCCGCCCAGGCGTACGCCCTGCCGCACACTTTCAACCGTCTCCGGTCAGACCTGGCCGAACCTGCAACCCCTCTTGAGAATGGTGCAAGATCTCAGTCTACCTACTATCGGCAGGTCGCACCGCTACTCCAAACCGAGACCGCATAGTCGAAATTGCGACACCATGTGACAAAGGTTCTGATCTTAATAGACTCGCTTCAGCATTTTCCTGCGTAGTCCGCGATATGTAATACCTAATTGAACTCCTATCAGCGTTCAATTAGGTATTACTTCCTGGTTGTCGCCCATGACTATACAGGTGCCTAACCGTCAAAATCGCGGGCACGTTCAACCAGTGCGGCCAGTAACGCTTCACGATCAGTAGAGGCACGGACAAAGAGTTCGTCAGGCACTGTGCCTGACGTATGCTTCTGCCCCCAGACCATCAGATCAACCAGTACCGGAATCAGCTCTAGACCACACTCAGTCGGAACATATCTCCGACTGCGGCCATCGCGAGGATCCCGCCTACGTTCAAGCACGCCAGCTTCGATCAAGCGTTCGAGCCGGTCAGTAAGCGTGTTCGTCGCGATACCTTCGTCAGCGGCCAGTTCTGAAAACGCACGGCGGTGACCTATCAGCACATCGCGAAGCACTACTAGCGTCCATCGGTCTCCTAATAGATCTAGGGCGCAGGCAATCGGACAATTGGAGCGCGGTGTGTCTTTGCCAGATGGCATGAATGGGGAAGTTCCCTACAGTTCATTAGCCTCAAAATTATACCTTGCATTTTACAAGCTAAGAGGTTACTCTTGTTTTGCAAGCTAAATGCCTTGCGTTTTGCAAGTTAACTGAGTCAGTTCAAATAAGTCAGCCAGTCTTGGCTGAGGAGCCATCTACTGTATGGATCTAAATGGAAAGCGCGTTGTGATTACGGGTGGTGGTTCAGGAATTGGGTTAGCGATGGCGCGATCGCTCGCCTCTGAAGGGGCTCACGTGGTGATCACTGGCCGCAATCAGGCTAAGCTAGCGGCGGCGGCAGCCCAACATCCCAATATTTTCTCGCAGGTCTGCGATGTGACTGACGAGGCGGCTGTTGTCGCACTGCGCAACGCGATGGATTCAGCGGGCGGAACAGATATGTTGGTCAATAATGCCGGGATAATGCATTGGTTTGATGTCACAAAGGAATTCCCGCTGGAGAAACAGCTACAAGAAATTGACATCGACGTGTCAGGCCCGGTGCGCCTAGTTCACCATTTTTTGGTGGGGATGCTGAAACGCGAGTCGGTGATTGTCAACGTCAGCTCAGGCTTAGCCTACGTTCCCTACGCCTCGGCCCCGGTTTACAGCGCTAGCAAAGCCTTTTTGCACTCGTACACCCAAAGCTTGCGGGCACAACTAGCGGGAACTTCAGTTCGGGTGGTGGAGCTGTTGCCGCCGGTCGTCGATACGGAACTGGCCACTGACCTAGACCCGTCGCTCTCTCGCATGTCGCCTGAAAAGCTAGTCACAGCACTGATTAAGGGGCTTAAAAACAATACTGACGAAATCACTCCCGGCCAGTCGGCGCAGCTGAAGCTGATGAGTCGCTTAGCCCCAGGACTCCTTTTTCAGCAGATGAATAAGAACATCAAGAGCTAACGCTCCACATCTTTAGATTAAATGTTTAGACAAAGATGAAAATACAGCAGCCATTATCGCCATTATGTTTACCTCCAACCGATCTACCTTTATATCACCCAAGCAAGTGATGGTTTCTGGTGCAACTGGCTACGTTGCCGGTTGGCTAATCAAGCGCCTCCTCGAAGCCGGGCACCAGGTTCATGCTGCTGTTCGCGACCCTGCTAATAAGCAAAAACTGGCTCACTTAGAAGCCCTTCAAGCCGACTTACCCGGCAACATCACCTATTTTGCGGCTGATCTGCTCACCGAGGGTTCGTATGCGGAGGCAATGGCGGACTGTGAAATTGTTTTTCATACTGCATCACCGTTCTCTCTGAGGGTAAAAGATGCCCAACGAGACCTTGTCGATCCGGCTAAGCTGGGTACTCGCAATGTGCTTGAGCAGGCAAAGCGAACGGCATCCGTTAGGCGTGTTGTGGTCACTAGCAGCTATGTTGCTGTCTTTGGAGATAATGTCGATTTTTTAGCGAGCGACAAGGCGTTTCTCTCTGAAGACGACTGGAACACCACCTCCTCGTTAACCCACCAGCCCTACTCCTTTTCAAAAACCGAAGCGGAAAAGGAGGCTTGGAAAATTTCCCAAACCCAGGATCAGTGGCGGCTTGTCACGGTTAATCCTGCCTTCATCATGGGGCCAGGAATCAGTCCCTCCGCGACGTCTGAATCCTTCAACTTTATGAAGCAACTCGCTGATGGCACGTTCAAGAGCGGCGTCCCTAACTTTGGAGTGGGCTTAGTGGATGTTCGCGAGGTGGCCGACGCTCATCTGGCTGCTGCGTTCATACCGGAAGCGGAGGGACGCTACCTGATCTCTGCAAAGAACAGCAGCTTTCCTGAAGTTGCTCAGCTCCTTCGCGATCAATTTGGCGGTGATTTCCCCTTTCCGAAGCGGATTATCCCTAAGGGATTAATCTGGCTAATTGGCCCGCTGGTTGACAAGACACTATCGCGCAAGGTGATAGCTCGTAATGTTGGGTATCCAGTCAAAATCGATAACCGTAAGAGTATTCGTGAGTTGGGCATAACCTATCGTCCGTTGCAGGAAACCATCACTGAGATGTTCCAGCAGTTAATTGATGAGGGGATTGTCGTACCGTCATGAAAAAAGTTGCTATTTGCGGAGCCAGTGGCATGGTGGGAACCAAACTGGTTCAGTTACTCCATGAAAAGTCTTGTTCTCTGGTGCTCGTAGGAAGAACCCCTCAGCGGCTTAAAGAAAAATTTCCCTTTGCGGTGGATTGCTGTTCTTGGGAGGAATTTTCTGCCTACCCAGCTGAGGAATTAGGGGTGATCATCAACATGTCGGGTGGCAATATTAGTGATCAACCGTGGTCGGATGCCTATAAAAAAGTCATGACCGATAGCCGTGTTGACACAACAAAGATCTGCGTGGAAGTCTGCAAACAGAATCCAGCTATTCGTCTGATTAACGCATCAGCAGTCAGTGCCTACGGGTTTTATGACGATGACCACGAGGCGTTTTCAGAAGCAGACACCGATCGCAGGACAGGCACTTGCTTTTTGCAGGAGCTGATTGACCAATGGGAACAGGCAACGAAGCCAGCCATGGAAGCGGGCAATCGGGTCGCACTGCTGCGTATTGGGGTCGTGTTTGATCGCAACGAAGGCGCACTACCAGCCATGGCAACTCCCTTTCACTATTTCGTGGGTGGAAAAGCTGGAACTGGAAATCAAATGATGTCGTGGGTCAGTTTGCGCGATGTAGTAGCCGCCATTGGCTTCATTTTTGACCATCCAGACCTCAACGGAGCGATTAACATTGTTTCAACAGGAGCCTGTAGCAATCGGATTTTTGCTCAAAGCCTGGGTAAAGCGTTGGGCAAGCCAAGTTTTATGCCTGCACCTGCTTTCTTGGTCAAAGGATTGATGGGGCAACTTGGGCAAGAACTGATTCTGCTTGGGCAGCGCGTCTCACCCAGCAAACTGCTTGATGCGGGCTTTGTCTTCCAAGATCAAAATGTCGAACAATGCCTGAGAGAAATTTACCGCCGTTAGGAATTTGCAGTATCCCAGTAGTTAGCATTCAATTTTGGAGTCAATAGATGAATTCTGCCTATGGAAGGCTGTGTGGCATTACCGGTGGTGCCCTGATATTGCTTGGCTTTATCCTGCTTGCCGTGATGCTCTTTTTCTTGGGCACTGGTCAGTCCCCAATTCTAGCGAATGGCGTAGGGCACTACTTTGTGGCCTTTACGGGTTCTGTTCTAGTGGCCTGGGGGTTGAGTCTGCAAATAGCCTCTCGGGATATGGATCTAGCGCGTATCCTTGCTCCTGCTAGTGCAACGGGTATGGCATTAATGGCGCTCTATCGATTTGTGATTGTGCTTAGCAGTGCTGATGTCAGAGCCTGGATTGGCTTTATTCCAATGGGTGAAGCCTGCCTTTTTGGTGGTTTAGCTATTACCTTTTGGTGGGGACGCCCGAAGCTCTTTTAGGTCTGAGCGTGAAGCCAGCTAACCATATATTCAGCCTCAAATTCAGAGCTAATGCCAAGTTAGGCAAGCAAAACATGAAATATTCAGTCATCCAGAAAGTAAACATAATTGCAGTCATTGCAACCGGCATGTTCGCAGGCGGTGGACTGATGGTTGGGGTGACGCTTGGCCTACGTTGGAGCGATCTGGAGCCTGCACAGTTGGTTCATGATTTTCCCCAAGATTGGATATACATGGCCTGGACTATCATCCCTGTTGCCCTGATTCAAACGTTGTTCCTAGCGTTGTCGGTCAGGTTGGCGTGGCCCAGACGTAATATCCGGAATTTGTGGCTGACCGCGCTGGGGCTGTGGATCGTGAATGGCGTGATTACATCTGTCTATCATGTGCCGGTTGTTTTTAGAGCGATGTCGGGAAGCTACACAGCAGACGAATTACCTTCAGTAGTCACAACTTGGTTAGGGCTTCACTGGCTTCGAATTGCGATCGCACTAACGACGGCATATTTTGCGGTTAGCGCTGCACTTAAAGACGCCATGCGAGTAGGACAACAGATTGCGTCAAAGAGAATTTAATGACTAGACACCAACAGCTTAAATAATGGAGAAAGCGAATCATCATGAATAATTGGATTATTTTGGGCGGTCAGAGCACCATAGGATTAGTTGTATACACGTTGATATTTTTCTGGTACGTGCAACCCAGTCTCTCAAAGCTACCCTTTGAAAAAGCTGTTTTGCCGCTGCTGTTGCTGCACGTTTTTCGATTCGCGGGCTTTGCGTTGCTGGTTGTTGGACAGGTAGATCCGTCTTTGCCACGGCAAGTGATGTCTGCGATCGCCTACGGTGATTTACTCGCTGGTATCAGTGCGTTAATTGCAGCGATCGCCCTACGCGGACGCTCTGGCTTGGCAGTGCCGCTGATTTGGATCTTCACCCTCATCGGCGTTGCAGACATCGCGAATGTCGGACGTATCGCCATCAGTCTTGATTTGTTCAATTACTATATCGGCACGATGTGGTTTGTATCGATCTTGTTTTTTCCGATTCTTATAATCGCACACGTCTATGTTATGTATCGTCTCATCAACAAAGAAAACGAAGACCTTAAAAGGATTGAAAGCACCTAATGAGAATCTCCTCAAAATCCTGACATGTCTGAGATAACGCAGACAGACTAACTAGAAAGGTATCGACAATGACCAAAACAGTCAGATGGGCGATCGCCACATTGATGGCGGCAACGCTTTTCCGGGCTCAAACAGTCCTTTTCCTTCCCACCGTAGAAATGTTCGGCGGTGCTGCTCCGGATGGTTGGTTTGGGCCGTGGCTAAGCGATGCCACCCTCGGCTTCCTCTTGCCGGTAATGCTCTTCCTATTTTGGACGCAGCGCGGAATTCGTGTCTGGGGCGTGCTTGTGGGCTATAACGCTGTCGGAGCCTTTGATTATTTCCAAGGTCTGATTACGCAATATGTCAGTCCGATGCCAGCAGAGATGGCCTTGCCTGCAACAGTCTATGCTGGGATTGGCGGCTTCATGGTGTTGCAGCTAATCGCGCTCTAGCTGCTGTTTCGCCGCGATGTTGTTGCCCACTTTAAACAGTAAGAGCAGCAATAACGCGACAATCGGAACATCCAAAAATCATCACGTCAATACTACAGGGAATTAATTCAAGCATATGAATTTCAAAAACGCTTTAATTGTTGGTGCAGGCAATGGGCTCAGTGCATCGATAGCCCAACTTTTTTCTGAAAACGGTATGACTATAGGATTAGCCGCTCAAAATACTGAAAAATTAAAGTCTCTTTGCGATGAGATCAAGGCACAGGCTTTTCAGTGCGATGCCTCGCAGCAAAATGAGGTTGAGCAGCTTTTTACTGACTTTGATAATCGCCTGGGCTCGCCTGATGTAGTGGTTTACAATCCTAGCTACCGCACGCAGGGATCTCTGGTTGATTTGAAGCCTGCCGATGTTGAAAAAACACTGGCAGTCACAGCCTACGGCGGTTTTCTCGTCGGCCAGCAGGCAGTGAAGCGAATGCTAGAAAAGAGGCATGGGGCAGTTTTGTTCACAGGTGCTTCTGCGAGTGTGAAAGGCTATGCGCTTTCTGCGCCTTTCGCGATGGGTAAGTTTGCCCTGCGCGGGCTGGCTCAAAGTATGGCCAGAGAGCTAGCACCGAAGAATATTCACGTGGCTCATTTTATTATTGATGGGAGCATTGCCTCGCCTCACCGACAGCAGCCTGAGGATAAGCCGGATAGTTTCTTAGAACCGGATGCGATCGCCCAAACCTATCTAAACACCCTAATGCAGCACCGCAGCGCTTGGACATGGGAAATAGAGCTACGTCCCTGGGTCGAACAGTTTTGAACCGAGTGATCTGTTCTCCTGTCCTATGCACCGCACAGCAACAGCATCTGCTTTGACAGTCTATTTAGAAGCTGGATTAGAAGTCGGAATTAAACATTATGAATCTTACCTTTAGCTTAGAGGCTTACAAGAAATGGAAACCATAGTAGAGATTATTGCCATTATTGCCATTGCGGCTTTTGCTGGCAACATGATTAATATCGGCCTGAGCTATGCACGCTATTGGCGATCGCTCGAGCCAATTGCCTTTATGCAAAATTTCAAGGCAAAATTTATCCCTTATCTTTTACCCCCCACAGCAGCGACTCTTTTGCCTGCCTTAATTGCAACACTTTTGTCTGTTGTTTTTAATTGGGGAGATCCTACAGCTCGATTGTTTTGGCTAATTGCTTTAGTGGGACTGTTGCTTACTATCGCAATTACGCTAGCTTACCATTTGCCAACTAATTTTGGTTTCATTGAACAGAAGTACAGTGCAGCAAAGGCAACCAGCAAGTTACAGACTTGGGTGCTGCTGCATTGGGTGCGCGTAGCGGTAGCGATTATAGCCGCAGCATCTGCAATTCTGGGTTTTCAATCGTCATGAAGTGAGTAAAAGAACGTAAATAAAAGAACCTGGACGTAACCTATATGAATACGCCATTCCATGCCGTTATCAACCCGGCTATTTTAGGGCGTAAGTCCCGCCTTGAGTGGAACTGGTCGATTGTATTAGAGGCGCTTATTCCAGATTTAGCAATATCTGTTTTGTATGGCTGGGCCAGAGCGATCGCCTCAACTACAATGATATCCTGACTCGCATACAGCCAAAAGCAGCCCAGATTTACCTGCTTCAGTAAAATGGGACGGGTTATCTTTTGCCTAAAGCCTCCCGGTTATGACCCCCAGACGCAAAATTGATGAAGACTACCTATAGTTCTTTGCACTGTGCACATGCCCCTGAGATGGAGTTCTTCAGAGGTAATTTGGTTGAGTGTTTTGAAAAGCCGGATCGGGTGATCGCTATCCTCCAAGAAGTGCGCAAACTCGGTGAGGTGATTACGATGCCTGCCTGCCCGTTGCCTGCGCAAGCAGGGTATCAGACACAGATAGAACCTGCCCCCGATTTACTCACGCTGATTCGGCAAGTTCACAAAGCAGAGTATGTAGACTTTGTCCGAACAATCTTCCCGGCATGGCAGCAGGAGATGCCCGCCCAAGCGTACGCCCTGCCGCATACTTTCAACCGGCTCAGGTCAGACCTGGCAGAACCGGCAAGCCCCTATGCAAAGTTGGGCTACTACTCATTCGATACCGGTACCCCCATCACCGCCGGAACCTGGAATGCGGCAATCGGCTCGGCCTGGTGCGCGGTCAAAGGGCAGGAAATCGCCCGCGAGGAAGGAATGGCCTTTGCGCTCTGTCGCCCGCCCGGTCACCACGCGCATTGGGATATGTGCGGCGGGTATTGTTTTTTTAATAATGCGGCGATCGCAGCCCAAGCCCTCCGACAGTACGACCCGACCACCTGCGTTGCCATCCTGGATGTGGATTACCATCACGGCAACGGTACGCAGTCTATCTTCTATGACCGCAAAGACGTTTTCTTTGCCTCTATTCACGGCGATCCCAGCCACGACTACCCCTACTTTTTGGGGTATGCCAATGAGACTGGTGGCGCAGAGGCTTCAGGGTGGAACGCTAACTTTCCCTTGCCTCAGGGCACTTCATGGGCCGAGTATGCTCGCACTTTAGAGACCGCGCTGACAACAATTCAAGACCATAACCCTCAGTATCTTATTGTTTCTTTGGGGGTAGATACCTTTAAAGGCGATGCCATTTCCAAATTTTTGTTGGAAAGTGAAGACTTTGTTGAACTCGGCAGACGCATTGGAGCAAAACAGTGGCCTACGCTGTTTGTGATGGAAGGCGGTTATCACTTGGAGATCGCGAAGAACGTAGCCAATGTCCTGCGAGGATTTCAGGAAACCCGTTAAGACAATCATGCGCCTGCCGCTTCCTCTCTGCCGCTAACGCCTGATTTGACGCAAATCAGGGATTTTCCTGGTCAGGGAAGTTTCTCAATTATTTGCAGAAACTACACAATCTGACCCCTCTGGGATGTGTACTCTTTAAATAGGAGTCTGTTGGAGAAATGGTCAGCTATGGAATCATCGGAAGAAGGCTGGTATATCGTCAAGCAGGAGGCAGAGCGGTGTCAAATTATCTCGGCGCAAGCACTCAACGCGTTAGAGGGACAAAGCTTACAGCGATGGGGGCCCTTTAAAACGCAAAGTCAGGCCATCGCAAAGCGCGTTGGCCTGATCAGATCTGGTAAATGCCAACCTAGTTAGTAGAAGAAACCCAGTCTAGCGACTTGAAACACCTGCACTGCTAGCTGACTGCCGCTGACCGCGAATGGAATCAGTCAGGACTTCGAGTGCCTTTTGATATTGCGGGTCTTCCGGGGTGCCAATTTTTTCGCGATCAGCGGCGAGGACATCACGCTCCTCATCGGTGAGTTCGATCACAAAGTCTGGCTCAATCCCAAGCTTGTTGATATCCCGGCCTGACGGCGTCAGATATTTGGCAATTGTTACCGCCACGCCAGAGCCATCGGTCAATCCCCTGACGGACTGTACCAATCCTTTACCAAAGGTCTGGGTGCCTACCAGCGCAGCGCGGTGGTTGTCTTGCAGCGCCCCAGAGAGAATCTCACTGGCACTAGCCGAGCCACCGTCAACTAGGACAACGAGCGGGCGATCACTCAGCGCCTTGTTGTGCGCTATCTCTTCATCGGTCACCTTGTTACGGTCTACCGTCGAGACGATGGTGCCGTCTGCAATCCACATTTCTGCAATATCAATGCTTGCAAACAGGAGTCCGCCGGGGTTGGAACGCAAGTCGAGCACGTAGCCTGTGACCTCACGCTCTTCTAAAGCATCAATGGCGTCGCGCATTTCAGCAGCGGCGTTGGCACTAAACTGTGTCAGACGAATGTAGCCTACCGTACCCTCCGGCCCGCTCTTAACGGAGTAGCGCACCGGGTGAATCTCAATACGAGCGCGAGCTAGCTCAAACTCAAGCGGTTTGTCGTTACGGCTGACCGTGATCTGTACCTGTGAATCTACCGGGCCGCGAATCAGATTGACCGCGTCGCTGAGTTCCATCCCTTCGGTGCTCTGACCATCAATGGAAGTGATGATGTCGCCAGAGAGCATGCCCGCTTCATAGGCAGGCGTTTGCTCAATAGGAGAGACCACTACAATGTCGTTTGTCTCTTCGTCTTGAGAAATTTGAATGCCGACTCCTGTAAGTTCCCCTGAGGTGTCGATTTGCATGTTGTTGAACTCTTGCGGATCCATAAACCGAGTGTAGGGATCTTCAAGCTGTCCGAGCATCTCACGCACGGCGGTGTAGGCTTCTTCTTGATCGGTGTAGGTGCGGTTCAAATACTTTGTCCGAACATCATCCCAATCAAGCGAATTGAATGAGCCGTCGACATACTCATGGTCAATGAGCTGCCAGACTTCATCTATCAGTTCTTTGGGGCTTTCTTTAAAGAAAGCTTGACCGTTGGCCAAGTGAATACCGGTGCCGGTAATGACAACGGCGGCACTTGCTAATGCGGTGGCTCCAAGAATAAGGCCGCGCTGGGTAATTGCCATAGAGGAAAAAATCCTGTGGGGAGGACGTTAATTATGCCCAATTTAACACACACCCTCGGTTGATCGCCTATGGGGTCAGCGAGTGTAACCCGACCAGATATTAAAAGATATCAACGACGGCACTGCGGTGACAACTTTTGAACTTTTAAATTGAACTGTCGAATTCTGGAATCATGCCTCAGGCTCTATCCAGCGACCGTCGGATTTGATCAGGTCAATCAGTTCTGCTACGCCCTGCGCTTCGGGTACTCGCTTGATTTCTTCGCGGCCCCGATACAGCGCAATGGTGCCCGCTTGCTTACCCACATAGCCATAGTCAGCGTCGGCCATTTCGCCGGGGCCGTTGACAATGCAGCCCATTACCGCAATATCGAGACCAGTGAGGTGGCTGGTGGCTTCGCGTACCTTGTGGAGCACGTCTTCCAGGTTGAATAGAGTGCGACCGCAAGAGGGACAGGCGACATATTCCACCATGGTTTTGCGTAGGCCCAGTGCCTGCAAGATGCTGTAGCACACCGGAATTTCTTTTTCGGGGGCTTCGGTCAGGGAAACGCGAATGGTATCGCCGATGCCCATGGCGAGCAACGTCCCAATGCCAGCGGTCGATTTGATTCGGCCATATTCGCCGTCACCTGCTTCAGTGACGCCCAAGTGTAGCGGGTAGCTCATGCCCAGATCGTCCATGCGCTTGACCATCAGTCGGTAGGCCGCCAGCATCACCGGCACCCGCGACGCTTTGAGCGAAATCACGAGGTTGTAAAAGTCGAGCGATTCGCAGATGCGGATGAACTCCAGGGCGGATTCGACCATGCCTTCTGGGGTGTCGCCGTAGGTGAAGAGCATCCGCTCGGCCAGGGAGCCGTGGTTGACGCCAATGCGCATGGCTTTACCCTGGTCGCGGAGGGAAATGACCAGAGGCGCTAGGGTTTCACGAATTTTTGCGCCGATGTGGTCGAATTCGGCCTGGGTGTATTCGGTGCGATCGCTATCGCCCTTTTCAAACACATACAGGCCCGGATTGATCCGCACTTTATCGACATGCTTGGCCACTTCCAGGGCGATCTTCATGCCGTTGTGGTGCACATCGGCGACTAGCGGCACCCGCTGGTAAGTTTCGGCTAGCTTGGTTTTGATCTGTGCTAGAGCGCGGGCATGGGCCATGCTGGGCACCGTCACGCGGACAATTTCACAGCCTGCTTCGTGAAGTCGCCGAATGCCCGCTACCGACCCGTCAATGTCGAGCGTATCTTCATTGATCATCGACTGGACGACGACCGGATGCTCGCCACCGATGATGACATCGCCCACTTGTACCGGGCGAGTTTTGCGCCGCGTAATAGTGGTATCAAATTCGGCAGTGTCAGGAGTGTTGCCAGCAGAGATAGGCGGGGCAGACAGAGTTTGCATAGTGCGGACCCACAGTTAAAAGTGGACAGTGAAACGCGGTCGGTGAAGCGTTTGGTAAAAGAGCTAGGCTCTCTTTCAGGTTGCCATAGAACGCACCGCTTTGCGTGCGCTATGTAAGATGCACTGGCCAGATTTAGGGCGACAGGTGATGTCGGCGACCTGCGCTCATCCCAGCTTGCTCATCCCAATTTAGCAGTGCATTCGAGGATCATGCGCTGGTTGACGAATGCGTAGGGCTGTACTGCTAGCGCCTGCCGAAAAGCCTGGATGGCGGCAGTGTAGTTGCCGACGGCGCTGTGACACAGTCCCAGTCCGTGGAGCGCGCCAAAGTGGTAGGGGATGAGCTGAACGACCTTTTGGCAGTCGGCGATCGCCCGCCAGTGATGACCCTGGGTATAGTGCAAAACGGCCCGCCGGTTCCAGGCTTCGGCAAAATCGGGTTGGGCTTGAACAATTTCGCTCAGGAAAGCCTCTGCGCGGGCAAGCTGCCTAGCTTCGAGCAGGGACTGAGCCTGCATCAGCTGCTGCGCGCCGTAGACGCCTTTTTGGTGAAACCACAGTTGCCAGAGTGCGGATGAGGCGCGATCGCGCACTGAGGTCTCTGGGTGTTTGAGATCGGCAAGCAGCTGCTCAATCCGGTCGTGCTCCATCGGATCCATAAGTGAAAAAGTCCTTAGGCGGCAGTGCCGATCAGTGTGGGCGCTGTCGTATCCGTTAGCCATCTGGCGCTGAGGTGATTATAGCCTTGGGAATGTCCCCTGTAAGACGGACACCTGCGCGCTATTCGACCGCTAAAGAGACCCGACGCCCGCCCATCTCTCTCAGTTCGCTAAGCAGCGCAGCAATATCCTCGTAGGGCAGGGCTCTATCGGCCTTAAGCATGAGGCTACCGTCAGGATTTTCAGCGAAATAAGCCTGAATAGCAGGGGCAAGCGCCGAGACTTCGACCGGTTCGCCCGCTAAAATAAGCGCCTTCTCGCCCGTGAGCCCAATCACCAGCGGCTGTACTTCTTCGCCTTTATCGGTGATCGCTTCGTCCGCGCCCTCTACCGATTGAGGGAGCCTGACGCCGCTGATCTGCACGCCCGTGAGCCCCATCGAAATCAACACGAAAAAAATTAGCACCGTCATCAGCACGTCCATCATCGGTACGAGATTGACTTCGGGTGTACGGGTCGGGCGGCGGCGTCTGGTGCGCATAGGATGTCAGGGCTCTTTTAGCTAACTAGATTGTCTACTTTTTGGCTTCTATCTCCTCATTATCTTCCAAGGCCAAAGAAACGCGATCGCCCCCTACCGCCCGCATATTGCCCAAAAACTGCATCACCTGCTCGTAAGGCAATTCCCGACTAGGCACCAGGTAGACAGTGTTTTCGGCATTGCGGGACAAATAAGCCTGCACTTCAGCCGTTAGCTGTTCGGTGGTCACCGGCACGTCATTGAGAAACTGCTGACCGGTGGCATCTATTTCTACGATAAAAGGCTCTTGGGCATCGCCAACCGGCGTATCCTGCGTCTGCTCGGGCGGTAGATTGACCTGGATCAGTTCCTCGCTCCCCAAGGAGACAGAAATCACCACAAAAAAGGCCAGTACGCCCATCATTACGGTGAGCATAGGAATGAGATCAATTGTCGGAATGCCACTGTCTTCGGTCTGGCGAAAGCGCATAGGAAAGCTATGTCAGGGTAAAAAGGAGTCAGTGTGAAAAAGACTCAAAACGAAGGACGCTCGATAGTCCTTTCAGCCGCAATCTCTGGCGTGAACCGGCCTTCGCTCAGCGATTCCCTCAAAGCCGACCCTCGCGGTGAGGCGTCTGACAGCGGTAGCCGCCCGGATTCCACCCAATATTCGCGGTAAATCAGCTCCAGTTCGTTGCCCGCTTCAGAAAAATAGTCCATCTGCTGGGTCTGCAACGACACCATCGTCCGAAAAATCAGCAGGGCAAAAATAGCCACTACCATCCCGGCTGCCGTGGTGATCAGTGCTTCGCCAATGCCACCTGCGGCTTCGGTGGCCCCGGCTGCGCCATCGCCACCGCCAATATTGAGGTTTTCAAAGGTGTTGATCAAGCCGGTTACCGTACCGAGCAGCCCGAGTAAAGGGGCGACGGCAACGACGGTTTCGAGCAGCTTGTCGCCTTTTTTCATTTTGACAAATTCTTTATCGCCCGCATTTTCTAGCGCCAGCCGAAAGGTGTCAGGCGAAGGATTTTTCAAGCTGAGGGGAGCGAGCAAAAAGCGGCCAATAGGTAAGTCGCGGGCTCTAGCGGCGATCGCTGCTGCCCCCTCCAGGTCTCTGCGGGCCATATCGAGCACCTCATTGACAACCTGGCCCTCGCGCTTGAGCAGGTTAGTCCAAAAAGTTGCCCGCTCTAGCGCGCAGGCAACTGTGAACACCGATGCACCGATGATCGGCACCATCACGGGGCCACCTTTTACCAAAAAATCGAATACGGTTGCCATATGCTTAAAAAGTACTTGCTTGAACCTTGAACACTGTGAGGCGATCGCTTAATTTCGCCGCTGGCCCGACTTCGAACCTGATTTTGAGGTTTAGAGGACTATAGCGGTATCACTCTTTGCTCGGGTAAACAAAAGATTAAAGCCGAGCCAAAATCAAGCCTTTAAATCAGTGCTTGAACGCGCATCTCGCTCAGCAGCCAGTTGGCCATAGTGGCTCGCCGGGTCAGTCGGGGCACGAGCTGATCGACGCTGTAGCCTTTAAATCCTAAGACGGTTTTGAGTAGCTGCTTATTTTCTTTGGGAATAGAGCGAGTAAGCTGTACAGTCGCTGGCCGACTCTCAATAAAGTTGGGTGGTTCCGGGTACTTTTCAGCCCAGACTGGTGCAACCTGATCGACCCGCCAGCCCTGGTCTTGATCGTCATAGCGGTAGCCTAAATGGTGCCACACCAACTGGTTGACCGCGTCATCAGGCAGCTCGTTGTGGAGAATGGCCCACAGCGTTTCAGTCGAAAGCAGAGGGAGGTTCGTCATCATACAACCGATAATACCAACCAGCTTCGGCAAACAAAGACCTGTGTGAAGCGGGTCGTCACCCTCCCTATCGTAGGTCAAGCGCCCCTATGGACGTGCAAAAAATCCGCGCCGCACTCAGGGCAGACGGCGCTGACCTCGGCATCTGCCCAGAATTCAGGCCGATTCAGCCACAGTTCGATGTGCATGTGTTCGAGAGCCTGCCTTCGACCAGCACGCAGCTATGGAAAATGCTGGCGCAAGGGGCCGGGTCGGGGACGGTAGCGATCGCCCACCATCAAACCAGCGGGCGGGGCCAGCGGGGGCGCATCTGGCAGTCGGCACCCGGCGGGCTCTATCTGTCTCTGGCCCTTGAGCCAGACTGGCCGATTGCCCATAGCGCTCTGCTCACTTGCTGTAGCGCCTGGGGTATTGCTACTGCTCTGAACAATTTGGGGCTACCGGTACAGATTAAGTGGCCCAACGACTTATTTTTTGCAGGCAAAAAGCTAGGCGGAATCTTAACAGAGACCAAACTGGCACAGCCAACGGCTATTTTTTCGTCCGCAAATTTACCCGATAAACCCCTGCCCTGTATAAAACAGGCTGTGATCGGCGTCGGAATTAATTGGCACAATTTGGTGCCTGAAACTGGGATCACCTTAGCGAAAATACAGAGGCTAATGCCGGACAGTGCCGCTCAAAGCAAAATAAATTGCTTAGAGGTGCTCGCGGCCCTGGTGCTCAAGGGAATTTTACAGGGACTTTATTTTCAACAGCGAGCGAGCAGTCAAGTTTTCATAAAGACCTACTCAAAATTACTGACCCAGGTCGGCAAAACGGTTTCAATGGATCAAAGCTCACTTTCTGCTGATTTGACTGAAAGCTTTCTCATGCAGCATTCTTTGGCTAATTCGGGAGAAGGACTAGCCGCCAACCGTTCCGGAAAGGTGATTGGGATCTCAGAAGAGGGTTACTGACAGGGTTCTCCAGGCCAGGATGTCGTTTGCGAAACATTTGCGAAACAATAGACCCTGAAGCGCAGCCGAGAAGTCATATCTTGCTGCTCAAACCGAACGAGATTCACGTAGATTAAGATCGATTGGGATTATTTTTTAGAGTTGATGACTTATGACTGCGCCCCAGCATCCTGCCAAGTCCACAGCAAATCAAAAAAATAGCGCAGCCGCTCAGAGCCACAAGGCTAAGGGTTATAGCTTGCAACGATGCTGGTTTGTCAGCTTAGGCTGGTTGGGCAGCATTGGCTTTGTTGCCAGTCAGATGAATTTTGCCCAGGCTGAAAGCAGCTTAGCCATTGGCGATCATGCCGATTCTGGGGCGGCAATGCCGGTGAACTACACCGTTGCCGGTGCTGAAGCGGCGATGGCAGCGTCCTTTGAGGTGATGTCCGCCAGCCCAGTGGAGCCCACCGCGCTCGCCCAGACTGAGCCAGTCGCGATCGCCCCGATCGCCGCGCCCGTCTCTATAACAACGCCGCCGACAACGCCGACGGTCACCCCACCTGCGCCACCCACGTTCTCAGCGGTGACAAAACCGACGGCGACAAAGACCGCTCAGCGCCATAGCCCGCTCGCAGGATTGATGCAAGCAGGGGCGATCGCCGCACCCCTTTCTGACTATGTCGGTAGCCCCATTGCCATGGTGACCGGTGCCCAAGCGCCCAGTGCATCGGTCGAGGGCGCAGCCTCTACTGCCGCACCACTGAGAAACACAGCCGCAAGCATCGCCCAGTCTCCTGAACCAGAGGCCGTTCCAGATATTTTGCCAGCCCCTCAGGCCGCGCCGCCAGTGGTCGATATTGCCCCCCCAGCCGCCGCGCCCGCACCGGTACGCCCCGCTGAAGCCGTTCCCATCGCCCTCCCAGAAGGCACTCGTTTGCCCGACGACAGTGTTTTCGTCGACCCAACGGACTACAGCGTAGGGGCTACCCAAGCGCCCGATGTGGTTATTTCTGAGCAGTCTACCGGTTGCCAGTTCACGGTTGGGGCCAATCAGTCTGTCCCCAGTGGGGCCTGTGCGACGGGCACTGCCTCAGGCGGGCAGGCCGGTACGCAGAGCGCAGCAGCAGGCGGGTCTACTCGGCCCAACGTCCGTCCGGTGGCGAGTGCACCGGCAGTCAATGTCGGGCCGGTCAGCTTCAGCACCTCAGGCATTCGATTTTCGGGTGCGACCACAGCGGCAGGCCGCGATTATCTCAATCGCTCAGTTCGGCCACTGGTCAATCTTCAAATGGCTCAGCGGTTTATTTTTCCGCTGGCGATTCCCTCCCCTATTACCTCGCTGTTTGGCTTTCGCATTCACCCCATTACGGGCGATCGCCGTTTTCACGCCGGTACTGACATTGGGGCGGCTCAGGGCACGCCGGTTTTGGCTGCTCAAGATGGTGTCGTAGAAAGCGCCGACTATGCAGGCGGCTATGGACTGATGGTCGTGCTCACCCATCCAGCTGAAGAGACACCCTTGCAAAGCCGATATGCCCATCTCTCAGAGATTCTGGTAGAGCCCGGTAAGCGGGTGAAAAAAGGCGATGTGATTGGCTTAGTGGGCAGTACAGGTAATTCCACTGGCCCCCACTTGCACTTTGAGATGTTGCAATACACCGCTGGTGAGTGGGTGCTGATAAATCCTGATGGCTTGATTCAGGTGTCTCTGGCCAACCTGGTGAAGGCGCTTAACAATCCAATGCAGGCGATGAGCTTTGACCTGTCTGATCTGAATCTGAACAGAAGCGGTGTTGCCAACGCGGCAGGCGCTAACGCTGCCGTCGAACTGCCGATTCTACCAGGACAGAACGGGATTCCCTTCCGCCCTGCCCAACCGAATGCCAGCTAGCGATCGCTGCCTTTTGTCTGATGCCTTTTGTCTATAGCCGGGTAATCCGTTTTCATGAGACCGATGCAGCCGGGGTGGTTTACTTTGCGAACCTGCTAACGCTATGCCATGAAGCCTATGAGGCGGCGCTGGCGGCAGCGGATATCGATCTGCAGGTATTTTTTTCGGATGCAGATGAAACCGCTGTGCCGATTATCCATACCGAGGCCGATTTCTATCAGGCTTTGCGGTGTGGAGATGCCATTTCCGTCGTCGTCAAACCCAAGCAGCTCAGCCCTCACAGTTTTGAAGTTGCCTATGCGATTTGGGGCCAAAGCGCGGTGGCTGAATCTGCCGAAAAGCCGCTGGTTTCGGCGCTGACTCGCCATGTTTGCATCAATGTTCACAGCCGTCGTCGTCATGCTCTGACGCCTGCGCTGGTTGACTGGATAGACGCTGTAAACGCGTCAGCAGATCCAGACGATTGAGCTTTCCCTGCGCATTTCGGGGCAGTGCAGGCAACTGTACCCAGTGCTTGGGCAGCTTGTAGCGGCTGAGTGCAGGGACGATGCCCGCTGAATCAGGCTTGAGCAATCCCTGCCGCAGGCTTTCAGCGCAGACGGCTGCACTGGCCGGAACGTAGATAGCGGTTACGGCTTCACCCCATTCAGAATGCGGCAAACCCATCACGCAGACATCCTTCACCTGCCCGGTACTGCGCAGCGCGGCTTCAACTTCAGCCGGGAAAATGTTTTCACCGCCGCTGATAATTTTGTGGCTAGCCCTACCGGTAATATGCAAATATCCGTCATCGCTCAGATAGCCCAGATCATCGGTGTACACAGGGGCGGTCAGGGTTGCTATGTGCACCACAATTTGGCCCAGTTCTCTTGGCGGGAGAGGCTGAGCGTTGCGGATAATTTGAATGGTGGCGTGGGGTAGGGCGCGGCCACTGCTGCGATCGCCTCGCAAAAAATCCTGAGGGCTCAGGGCGCTTACCATCGCCGCCGTTTCGGTCATGCCGTAAGACAGGCAGAGCGGAATGCGCAGATCAGCCGCGCGGTCGAGCAAAGTCGGCCAGGGAGGTGCGCCGCCGAGTAGCACCGCCTGAAAAGATTGGAGCCAGGTGCCTTTGCCCGCCTGTATCAGCCGCTCTAGCTGGGTGGGTACCAGAGAGATAAACCCGCTGCCATCGTCAATTTGCGATCGCAACAGCGGCTTAAAAGGCGCAATCACCGCCTCGCCGCCACTGGCCCAGGCCCGCAGCACCTGCATCAGCCCGCTGACGTGATAGACCGGTAGAACACAGTAAACGTTCACCGGCTCACCGGCTGGCTGAAAAAACTGACAAAATCCATCTGCCGCAGCGATTAGACTCCGCCAGCGGTGAGCGACAAACTTTACCTGGCCGCTGCTGCCGCCAGTCGGAACAAGAATAGCGGGCTCGGTGTCTGAACCAGCTTGGTAGTTTGTCTGCGGTCGGGAGACTGGTAGTTGAGGCCACTGAATGCTGTCGCCCCAAATAACGGTTGGGCAGATAAGTTGGCTGACCGATTGCCATTCCTGCTGGCCCCACTGCGGATTGGCGATCGCTACATCCCACCCGGCCAGCAGCGCTGCCCAAAAACCAGCCAAAAAATCAACCGGGTCGGCTTCTGCTATGAGTACCAGCGGCCGAGACGAAGGATCAGGCGAATAGTTTTCGAGCTGACGGCGGCGATCGCCCACCTGCCCTTTCCAGGCTGCTGTGCGGGAGCGATCGCTGCCCAACCAGGCCGGATTCAGCCCCTGCCAGACCGCTTGCACAGAAGATGCCCCCATCACGCCGGAGTCAGCCGCTGCCACAGCGCCTCCCAATCGGGATCGTCCAGCCCGTCATTCGGCAACCACCGCTGAGTGCCCAGACCCATTACCCGGTGAGGCGCATGAGGCAGCAAGGCGGCTAGCTCTACGGTCAGATCAATCAGCGCCTGACGGCCAATATCGGTTTCAAACACCGAAGAAATGACAATATCGATCGGATAGTCCAGACAAAACTGTTTGAGCTGGCTGGGAGATCCCATAATCGCCGCCTTGACGATATAGACGCCGCGCCATCCCCGAAAATAATGCGTCTTGAGCTGGTCTAAGGTAGTGACCGACTCATCCAGCGCGATGGGAGTTTGGTAGCGCTGGGCGAGCTTGAGCAGGTCGGGAAAGCGGTCGGGCGGTAGGGGCTGCTCGATAAACTCAATGCGGTGACCGAGGCGATCGCACTGATCCATCCAGTGGTGAGCTGTCAGCTCATCGAGTCCGCCATTGGCATCGAGCCGCAGCTTGGCCCCTAGCGGCAACCGATCCATTAGTAGCGACAGCCAGGCCAGCTCGACGGCGACCGGAGCCATGCCAATTTTCCACTTGAACGTGCGATGACCCAGCGCCCAAAGCGCCGTCCAGGCCGACAGCGCCGCTTTACCCGCAGGCAGCAAAGCGCTGTACTGCGCGTTTTCAAGTTCGGCGCAGTGAATGTCGCGGGCCAGATTATTTAGCGCTACTTCAAAGCCAAACTTGCAGGCGGGTAGCGTCGATAAAATCGTAAACCCACAGCTCAGGGAAATTTGCCGGGGAACCTGCGTGCAAAAGGCCAGCGCCTGTTCCTGAGTTTCGGTGCCAAACCAGGGCAGCGGAGCCACTTCACCAAAGCCCGCCCGCCCCCGCCGATCAGTAAATTTTAAAATGATCCCTTCCCGGTGCTTCCAAGCGCCGTGGCGGGTTCGCAGGGTCTGCCGGAAAGGTCGCCGGTAAGGGCGAAATTCAAATCGCAACTCGTGAGGGTTGGTCATGCGCTCACCCGAAAATTAAAAAAATTTGCAAGCGAGAGACCTTACAGGCCGATAGCGAAAGCAGCCGGTAGCTCTACCTGAGAAATCAGCAGCCCTAGCAACAGTAGCAGCCCACTCCAAACGTGGAAACGAATCGCCAAAAACTTGGCGTTGCTCACCCGCTCAGGCTGAGCGTGAAACCTGAGCACATGCCGGCATAGCTGCACCGCTGCGGGCAGGCTCGCCCCTAATAAAAGGGTGCTTTTGGGCAGTCCGCCCGCTACCACAGCCGCCAGCAAAACGGCAAAAATGCTGCCGCAGGCCCAGGGTAGGAGCTGCGCCCCCCGCTGGGTGCCAAGACGAACAATCGGCGATTTTTTGCCCGCTTTGAGATCGTCGTCAACTTGATGAAAGTGCGAGCAAAAGAGCACCAGGGTAGTGGCCATCCCGACGATGATCGCCGCCGGTAACAGCGGCGACTGCCAGCTCCAGAAGAGGGGACGCTGCACCTGAGCGTAGTAAGCTGCGCCCACGGCCAATGGCCCAAAGCTGAAAAAGCAGAGAATTTCGCCCAGTCCCTGGTAGCCCAGCCGGAAGGGTGGCCCCTGGTAGAGATAGCCCAGGGCGCAGCAGGCCAGCACCATCCCGAGTACGGTCGGGTCTTGCTGATGGTAGGCGATCGCCACAATTCCCGCTATTCCCAGCAGCAAGCAGGCATTTCCCAAGCCCAAAATCAAACCGCGATTTTGGGTGAGATTCACCAGCGAGTGATGCTTATTTTCATCAATACCGGTGGCCGCATCAAAAACGTCATTGGTCAGGTTTTCCCACACTAGCAATAGCACTGCTGAGAGGCTGAAGGCGATAAATACACCGGCCTTGAAGCGTCCCGTTTGAGCGTAGGCAACTGCGCTGCCGATGCAAATAGGCATGACCGCTACGCAGTACATCGGCGGCTTAATCGCAGCCATCCAGAGCTGCTGACGGCTCGGGCTCTTCTGCCTGTGACCGGCTTGATCGACAGGTTGACCAGGGGACTGATGATTAGGCTTAACCGTTTGGGTGGTCATAAAAAAGGTGTCTATGAGTCTTAGGGAGCGCGTTTGTGGATCGCGGGAAACACGAAAACAACTGTCACAGCGGAGAACGGCACAAGAGCTAGCATAGCTTTTTGCTCAGGGGCGTTAGGCGGACAGTAAAAAAACTCAAGGTTGCAGTTTGAGCTGCGGTGCGATTCTCGGCGATCGCTAAAACCCGGCCCCTGAAATCTGTTAAGTCCACCATTTTATCTGTCACTTTTGTCAAGTTGTCTGCTACAGTTCAGTGCGACGCTTGACCCCGTCAACCCTTAAGCCGATATGACTTCAAAATTTGCGCTGCGATCGCCCATCAAACAGCCTTCCAAGCTGCTGCTGTTAGGGGCGGCTATTTTGATCAGCGGTGGGGCGATCGCCTACCTGAACTTTGTCCAGCGCGCGCCCCGCAGCCTTTCGCCAGCAGGCACCCAGCTCGTGCCGCAAACGGCGCTGGCAACCATGAGCGTCACTACCGACGAGTTGACCTGGACAAAGCTAAGGCAGTTTGGCACCCCTGACACGCAGCAGCAGTTTGACGCGGCCCTCAGCGCCTGGAAAGATCGTCTTACTGGCACCGGCTACAGCTTCAAGCGAGATATTAAGCCCTGGATCGGCGATCGCGTTACCCTGGCAGTGCTCAGCCCCGAACCGTCTGCCAATTCGGCTGGCAATTCGGCTGGCCCCAGCGAGCAAAATCAAGGCGTTGCCACCGCCGTGCAAAATCTGGTGCTGATTGTCCCTATCGCTGATGCGCTCAAGGCCAAAGCACTGCTAGCTGAGGGCAAGGAAGACTTGGGCAGCGACCAGCAGCGCACCTATCGCGGTGTCAATACGCAAACAGTTCAAACCCAAGCTGGCGAAACCTTTGAAACAGCCGTACTAGGTACAAACTGGCTGCTGCTGGCTACCACTGCTGACGCGCTCGACCAGACCATTGACACCTATAAAGGAGGCCGTTCCTTACTCGATATCGCAGGCTATCGGAAAGCCGCCACCCGCGCCGAATCGCCGCAGCCGCCAGGGAAAAACTTTGCCCAGCTCTATCTCAACCTGCCAGCGGCAACTCAAGTCCTGGCCGTTCCCCCTACCGACGCGGCGGCGGCTCCTGATGTCCCTCAGCGCGGCAGTATTCTGCCCTTGCAGGATTCGCAGGGTATCGTCGCCAACGCCGTAATTGAGTCGGAGGGCATTCGCTTTCAGGGCACGAGCTGGCTTTCTCCCAAGAAAGACCTGGCCTATAGCGATCTGAGCAATTCAGCCGAGGCAATGCCTCGTCGTCTGCCCAGCGACACCTTGATGATGATGTCCGGCAGCAACCTTCAGCGAGTCTGGCAAAGCTTCAGCGAGGGCAACAGTTCACCCCCTTTCTTACCCACGCCGCAAACGCTCAAAGCGGGCCTGCTCACGCAGACTGGCCTCGATTTGGACGAGGACGTTATGCCCTGGGCGGCGGGTGAATTCGCCATAGGGCTGCTGCCACCGCCTGCTCAAGACAGTGAAACTCCCGATCAACCTGCGGTTCCAGCGGTAGAGAGTGCGCCGCTCCTATTTATGGTGCAAACCAACGACCGTAAGCTGGCAGAGTCGGCATGGGCCCAACTTGACGATGTGATGGCGAGTCGCTATCGCTATCAGGTCGAGACCCGTCAGTTTGACGGGGGCTCTGTCACTCAGTGGATATCGCCCTTTCAAGGCGTGAAGTTCAGCCATGGCTGGCTACCGGGCAATGTGGTCTTTTTTGCGGTAGGAGAAGGTGCCGCAGCGGCGATCTCCCCTTCACCCAGCCGCTCTCTGGCCGAAGCGCCGCTTTTTCAAACGCTGAACGACCCAGCGACCACGCCCAATAACGGCCACTTTTATATTGATTTAACTCAGATTAATGCTTTAGAAAGCAATATGTTTCCGCTATCCCAGCTTTCATCGGTCGGGACTACAGCAGCGATTCAGGCGATTGGGCTCACCTCCACGGTGGCCGATCGCACCATGGATTACGACCTGTATGTCAAGCTGGTCAAGGGGAGTAAGCCTGAGCCGCTATAGCGTTGACTGCTTGTGCGAGTTTCCCGCTGGGTTTAAAAGAGGCTTGGGTGAAATCTCTGATAAACTCAAAGATGGCCCTGGAAAGAATTTAAAGACTCTTTTAATACCGGCTATATTCGGCAGTTTGGAGGAATAAATACCCCGTGGAAACCACCCTCGGTTTAGAGATTATTGAAGTCGTCGAGCAGGCAGCGATCGCCTCTGCTCGCTGGATGGGAAAAGGCGAAAAAGACATCGCTGACGAAGTTGCGGTAGAAGCCATGCGTGAGCGGATGAACAAAATCCACATGCGCGGCAGAATCGTGATTGGTGAAGGCGAGCGCGATGACGCGCCCATGCTCTATATCGGTGAGGAAGTTGGGATCTGCACGCAGCCTGATGCTGACAAGGTGTGCACCCCTGACGAGCTGATCGAAATCGACATTGCCGTCGACCCCTGCGAAGGCACCAACCTGTGCGCCTACGGTCAGCCCGGTTCGATGGCAGTGCTGGCCATTTCTGAAAAAGGCGGTTTGTTCGCAGCGCCTGACTTCTACATGCGCAAGCTAGCGGCTCCCCCGGCTGCCAAAGGCAAAGTCGACATCAGCAAAAGCCCCGCTGAAAACCTCAAGATTTTGGGTGAATGCCTGGATCGCGGGGTGGATGAGCTAGTCGTCATTGTGATGAAGCGCGAGCGGCACAACGAGCTAATTCAAGAAATTCGCGATGCGGGTGCCCGCGTGCGCCTGATCAGCGATGGCGACGTCTCTGCGGCGATTTCCTGCGGCTTTGAAGGCACGAACGTCCATGCGCTGATGGGCATTGGGGCGGCTCCCGAGGGTGTGATTTCGGCGGCGGCAATGCGCTGCTTGGGCGGTCACTTCCAGGGTCAGCTCATTTATGACCCGGCCATTGTTAAAACCGGCTTGATCGGCGAGAGCAAGGAAGCCAACCTGGATCGCCTAACCTCAATGGGTATCACCGATCCAGATAAGATCTACACAGCCGAAGAATTGGCCAACGGTAAAAACGTACTGTTCGCTGGCTGTGGTATTACGCCCGGCACTTTGATGAACGGCGTTCGCTTCTTCAACGGGGGCTATCGCACTCAGAGCCTGGTTATCTCTAGCCAGAGTAAGACGGCTCGCTTTGTCGATACGGTTCACATGGGCGGCAATCCCAAGCGCGTGAGCCTGAACTAGGCTGCACGTCAGAGAAGTCTGAGAGGTCTGAGAAGTCTAAGAGTCTAAGAGACAGTGGCTAGAAGGCGTTGGGCATTGCCCTGCGCCTTTTGGTTTTGGATAACTCCCGTCCCCCACTGTCCTCTTCCCTCTCTTAAAATAGAGTTTTGTTGAGTTTTCTTGAGATGGCCTTTGTTTATTTAATACTTTAAGGAGAGGGCCTCACTGGCTCCCATCTTATTTAGAAGATTCTTCATAACAGATTCCTTAGGAAGCAAAAATGAACATTGCTGTCATCGGGCTCAGTCACCAGACTGCGCCAGTCGAAGTTCGAGAAAAGCTGAGCATCCCTTCTGCTCAGGTCGCCGATGCGATCGCCTATCTCAGCGGCTCGCCCTGCATTGAAGAAGTTTCTATCCTCAGCACCTGCAATCGCCTGGAAATCCATATCGTCGCCACCGAAACTGAGACGGGTGTGCGCGATGTGATGCGCTTCCTCTGCGATCACAGCGGTATTGGCCTGGGCAACTTGCGTCCTCACCTGTTCGTGCTGCTCCAGCAGGATGCGGTGATGCACCTGATGCGCGTCTCGGCTGGGCTCGATAGCTTGGTGCTGGGCGAAGGGCAGATTCTTTCTCAGGTCAAGCACGCTCTCAGCCTGGGTCAGCAGCACAAGGGCGTTGGCCGCATTCTCAACCGACTGCTCAAAGACTCGATTAAAGCCGGTAAGCGAGTCCGCACAGAGACTAACCTGGGCACGGGGGCGGTTTCAATTAGCTCCGCTGCCGCTGAACTGGCGCTGATGAAGGTCGAAAATTTTGACAATTGCCACATTGCGATTTTAGGGGCAGGTAAAATGGCCCGATTGCTGGTGCAGCATTTGATTTCTAAGCGGGCCACCCAAATCACTATTCTCAACCGGACGATTGGCCGCGCTGACGAGCTAGCCGCTCAGTTTGGCGATGTTGCGATCAAAACCGGCACGCTCGATATCATGCTCGATACGGTCGTCACGGCTGACGTGGTCTTCACCTGTACTTCTTCGGTCGAGCCAATTTTGCACCGGCAGAATCTAGAGCCTGTCTGCCAGGGCAATCCGCTGCTGGTATTTGATATTGCCGTACCGCGCAACGTGCACAGCAATATCAGCGAAATTGATGCGGTATTTGCCTTTAATGTGGATGACCTGAAGGCGGTTGTGGCGCAAAATCAGGAGAGCCGCCGGCAGATGGCGCGGGAGGCAGAAGCGCTGCTAGATGAGGAAGTCGATGAATTTATGGATTGGCTGCGATCGCTCGATACCGTCCCGACTATCAGCAGCCTGCGCAGCAAGGTCGAAACCATTCGCACTCAGGAACTAGAAAAAGCAATGTCGCGCCTGGGCTCGGAATTTTCTGAAAAGCATCGCGGCGTAGTCGAAGCGCTCACTCGCGGCATCGTCAACAAAATTTTGCACGATCCGATGACGCAGCTTCGCGCCCAAAGGGATATGGATGCCCGCGATAATGCGATGGAGACCCTGCAAGTATTGTTCAATTTGGAAACGGCTGCTCGCAAGGGCGTCGGCAGCAGCAGCAGCAGCCAGTAGTTTTTTTGACCTCAGGTTGAATCGAAAATGTTGGCTCTAGATAGGGCAGAGGCGTTAGCGCTACTCTCTAATCAGAGCCAATTGTCAGAGAGGTATAGCCTCCGGGCGACCGAAAATGAGGACTTGATACCTTACGAGAATAGTCATGGCCGGGGCCAGGGCTGATCGCTTTGGTAAAGTTCCTATGTTTTCAAGATTTCGTCCTTCGCGGCTACGTCGCGCTATAAACCGCTTCTTTAACAGGTCGCGCCAGATCAACCACGAGCCGATTAACAAAGTCAGCCTGATTGTAATCATTCTGGTTGACTTGTTTATTTTGTTCAATGTGTTTTCAGGGCTAGATGACATCAGCCGCTGGCCTCTTAGTCCGCAGCAGGCTTATCCCTGTCAGAGTGAGTGGCAGAGCTATCGTCAAAATACTGCTGACAGCAAAGACTACGACATTATCAACCAGGCGATTCGGCCCGAGCAGGCGTTTGATCAGCTGGACTATCAAAACTTTGCGACCGGCCACCTGGGCCAAGTTTCTGAAATATGCTTGCAGTACCAGAGCGCAGTGAATGCAGTCTCCTCGCCAGCGAATAGCGCGATCGCCCTGAAAATCAACAACACTCAAGCAGAAATCAATTCCTTTGCCGCGCGCAACAGTGAGATTCGTCAGCAGTACGATTCGACGCTGCTAGAAGAGATTGCCGGTCAGCCGCGTGACCAGTCGATTAACGCGGTAGAAGCCGCCCAAGCCAGAGCGGAAATTGAGCGGAATGAAGGGGCGATTTCTCAGCGCCAACAAACTTTAGACGGGCTTAAAACAGAGCTAGTCAACAACCCAGAAAGCCAGGACTTTCTCACCCTGCTCAACAACGACACCGCCTTTGCCAACGTCGAGCAGGACTACAGTCGGGCTGCGTTCTGGTATCCCAGCATTCAGCTATTTTTCCAGGCATTATTTTTACTCCCGCTGATTGTGCTGGCTTCAGCCGTGCATCGGTTCGCGCAGCGCCGTGACTATGGCTATGTGGCGCTGATTAGCTGGCACCTGCTGGTCATTTTCACGATTCCGCTGATCTGGAAGATTTTTGAATTTTTCCAGGTCGGCTTTTTGCTTCAACTGTTGGCAAACCTGGTTGAGTTTCTGTTTGGCGGGCTTCGGTTTTTACTCAACTATCTTCAAATCTTGTTGATTCCGGTGATCGGCTTTGGTCTGATTAAGTTCTTTCAAAGAGTTGTTTTTAATACCAGGCTACAGGCGGCGGGCCGGGTGCAAAGTATGCGCTGCATCCGCTGTGCGAAAAGGCTCCGAAGACACGACATCCACTGTCCTCATTGCAGCTACGCGCAGTATCATGACTGCAACAACTGCCACAATCTGACCTATCAGCACCTACCCTATTGCAAGCACTGTGGTGTTGATCAGCCGCTGGATCTGTAGCCATCGGCCAAACAGACAGAAATATCGCACAATAAAGTCGTGACAACCTGCGAAGCTTTTATCTGCGCGAATATTTTTATGGCCTGTTTTACTCTCCGCTGCCTTCCACGCTGGGTAGTGCAAACCGCAATTTGTGCACTCCTGTTGATGACGCTTGGCTGCACCGCCAATGCCGCTGCCCCGTCAGATGGCAGCTATAGCTACAAGTCTCCTAGTTCGGACGGCATCGGCAAGATGTACTATGGCCGCGAAATTGCCAACGTAATGGGCTACCAGGGGGCCAATTGGCTGGCACGACCTAGCCGCACCAGTGAAGAACGATCCGACCTGGCAGTGGATGCGCTTATGCTTGACCGCGATGACGTAGTGGCAGATATCGGCGCAGGGATGGGCTACATTAGCTTTCAGCTATCGCATTGGGTAGATGAGGGCAAGGTAATCGCGGTCGATGTTCAGCCGGAGATGCTGGCATTGCTTGCAGCCGAGCGAGACGAATACGGTGTAGGCAATGTAGAGACGGTGCTAGGCAGCGAACTCGATCCGAATCTGCCGCCGGAAAGCATCGACATGGCGGTGATGTTTGATGCGTATCACGAATTTGCCTATCCGCAAGAAATGATGGCGGGGATTGTCAGCGCGCTCAAACCGGGTGGTCAGGTCGTGCTCGCCGAGTACCGGGCAGAGAATCCGCTGGTGCTGATTAAAAAGCACCATAAAATGACTCAAAAGCAGGTAAAAAGAGAACTCACCGCTGCGGGATTAACGTGGGTAAAAACAGATGATCGCCTACCGCAGCAGCATCTGATGTTCTTTGAGAAACCGGTGTAGAAGATAGAAAGCGGTTGGATAGTTGACGCTCTATGATCTCAAGTATCTAAGAATTCTTCTGGTGAGATAGAAGCCTGTTTGAGGATTGCTCTGAGCGTCCCTTCAGGCATATCACCAGGATGATTTGGTATTGTTGTAAATCGCTTGGTGGCGGGATTATGCCAGATCTCGTGGCTACCGGCAGCTTGACGGTCAAATTGAAATCCTAGCTGCTTGAGACGTTTGACGATTTTTCTATATTTAAACCCTGCCAAACGACCCATACTAGATGCCTATAACCAAGGGATATTCAAACGCTTCTTCAATATCGACTAGCTTGATTGAACTCTGCCGTTCGGCTTGCGCTTCTAGCAGCTTTTTAGTAACGTCGCGAGCAATCTCTATGGTTTCGGCTACAGTACGCCCCTGTGCAACTAATCCAGGTACATCGTCTGAGGTTGCCAAGTAGAAGCCTTCAGGTAGCTTTTGAATATGAAGCTTAGCAATCTGTTCCATAAATAGCCTAATAAAACCGATGTACTAATTTTAACCGACTGTGCAGATAATCATTGAACTGCTCCATTTGCCCTTATCGAGACTTCGCGCTAGATAGTTGACGCCTTTGGAAAGGGGCTGATACGCTATTGCTTATGCGATCGCACACCCGCAACCACTGTGGTGTCGCAACCACTGTGGGATTCTGCGCGATGGCATAACCGCCTTGAAAAATTTAGCCGCTACCGGCGTTGGGGGCAATCAACACCGATCGCTCGCCTCTAACACTGCGTACACAGGGAGAATAGCATTGCCTGAACTGGTGCCTGTTGGGAGTGGGGGGAGGCGATCGCTCCGCCACATTTTGCTAGAGCACCCCGAGGATATTCGGCAGATAATCTATGCCCGTAGCGACGAATAAAAAATACAGGGCAGTCTCAGCATAATTACAAGATTTTTGCCGATGATGAAAACTGTTCGCTGTTGCTAGGCGTACATTTACGGTTAAGCGAGAAGTATTTGTTACTCCGCGAGAATGGGGAGTTGCTTTGTAGGCAGTGGGAGCAGCTTTGCGAGAAATGGGCGCTACTGCGCAAACAGTGTTGGCTATTTTGAGAGAAGTGGGCGTTGCGCTGGGAGAAGTGCGATCGCTTCACAAAAAAGCCCACGCTGGTGCAGGAGAAGTGCGATCGCTTCCCTGACCAGTGTGAGCTGCTATGTAAGTAGTCTGTAGCGATTCCCAAAGAAACTTTTGGGGCGGGGTCACTGACAGACGTGGCTACTATGGGAATAGTGAGGGCTAACGGGAGTAACCCGATGGCTAGGCGATCGCACGAGGGCATGGATGGATAGGGCAGATCAGCAGCGGGTCGAACAGTTTTTGGGTAAGCGGCTGGGCTCCGAGAGCAACGAGCGGGCGAACTATCAGGGCTTTTTTATCGACTTGTGTGGGGTGGTCGGTGTAGAAGGGCCACCGCCAAAGGGAAGTGTCGTGGGCGCTTACTGCTTTGATAAGGATATTAAGTTCTACAGCGGCGAGAAAATGGCACCCTACCTTCGACGCAGTTCGCTGATCTCTTGATAGGTATATTTAGGTTGATTGCGCAAGCATTACAGAAAAATGAATTGATGAATCTCAAAAATATCGGTAACATCGGTTGCACACATCAGCTACAGACAAAATGCAAAGACCTACTAGCCTGAAAAGCTTTCCTTCTCAAATTTTTAGAAAGAATTTTTCCCAGCAAAGCTTGCAAGAGGGATTTTGCAGAAAAGTAAGGCAGAAAAATACAAAAGGTGTGGACAGGGCTGATCCAAGTGGTTTCGAGAAAAACTTAAATGAAAATATCAAAGTAATTAGCAAGAAGTGTCTGAGGGGAACATATAAATTTTCTCCCTATTTAGAATTCCTAAAGCTAAAAGGTAGAGGTAAAGAACCTCGCGTCATAAGCATACCTACAGTGCGTGACAGGATAGTTCTATGCCAATTGAAAGAGACATTATTTGAGATATTTCCAGAGTATGTCAGAAGGAAAACTTCTAGGAACTATATACAAGAAGTCAACAGTTGCATGGCTTCTAAAGAAGGGACTGAAATATCAATTATATACGGTGATATTAAGAGCTTTTATGATTCTATCGACCGACACATACTTTTCGAGAGAATAGGTAGGAGAATAAAATCAAAAAAAATATTAGCTCTGATAAGGAAAGCAGTCGAGTCCCCTATCATGCCAAAGGGCTACAGGAAAGCCGACCTAAAGAAGTATGAGTCGAACGCGAAAGGAATACCTCAGGGTTTAGCTATATCCAACATACTCGCTTCCATATATCTATCTGATTTTGATGAAGTAATGAAAAGGCAAGGAGGGCACTATTTCAGATACATTGATGATATTTTAATTGTCTGCGATGTCCTGGAACGTGAAACCATTCAGGAGAAGATGAAGGAAGAAATAGAAAGCAGGCGCTTTAATCTTACGCTTCATGATAAAGAAAAAACATTCTCTGGAGATAGTAGTGACGGGTTTAAGTATCTTGGCTATTACTTTAAACCAAACGGATTAGTTTCAGTAAGCGAGTCCAGTATTGAAAGGTATATAGAGGGTATAGCCTCTAAGTTTACTGCCTACTCAAAGAGAAGGCGGTATACGATAGACAAGGATAAGCTACTCACAAAGGAAGAAAGACAGTCAATTTTGGTAAGAGAACTTAATCTAAAAATAACGGGTGCAGTCAGTGAAGATAGAAGATATGGTTGGATCTTTTACTATAGTGAGATAAACGATTTGTCTGTATTGCACAGGATAGATAGATGCATCGATAGATTTTTCAAAAGATTAAAAGACTTTCCTGATGGCTCTCCGGGCAATTTAAAGAAACTATCGAGGGCTTTTTATGAGTCGAAACATAGCCCTGACAGCGGTTATATTCATGACTATAAGAGGTATAAAACAGTACAGCAAAAACGAGACTATCTAATAAGCAAAGGAGAGATAGAGAAGAAGAAAGAGTACACTCCCAAACAAATAGAAGCATTATTTACTAACTGCCAGTATAGAGAGATATCAGAGCTAGAGAATGATGAGAGGAATATATATCCTCTGGCGTAAACTATAAACCAAAAAGTATATGCTACCATAAGTGCGGCAGGTCATCTCTTTGTCATGCTAATGCTGAATAAGACCTTCTTGGAGATAAAACTTCTAAGAAGCGGCTGTAACTAAACTCTTAAGTGAGGCCAACCACTGCCAAGTGATTGGAGCTTCGGACTAGCCTTCGAAGCGATTGCTAATGACTCTACAGATGACCTGCTATTCTGGATGGTTTTAATTTTAGTATGTTAGACGACTATGTTAATTCTCTCAAATTCAGGCTTTGGAAAACGAAAGGTTCGAGATTTAACGCATACAGAAGGCTAAAGAGAAGGCAACAAGTATCTATATTCAGTATATCCGTGCTATCTGTTTACGGGATATCCATACCCGTCATTCAGGCTGTTCTTGATACTACATCTTGCCCAAAGACAAACAATCTATATACGGTAATATCGCTTACCCTGTCCGTATTTATCCTAGTATTGAGTCTATTAGAAGGTGCCAATAACTATGCAGGAAAGTCAGAGAAAATGCACACGAACGCCATTAAAATCTCATCTCTGTATTCAGAGTTAGAAGTTTTAATAGCAATAAATCGCACTCCTGAGAGTTTAGGCGATGGGGTGGATAATATACAGCGTCGGTACTCTGAGATAATCGAAGAATGCCCAGAGAATCACGAGCCTGAAGACTATTTGGAATTTCAAATACAACATAGGAAGGATTTTCGATTAAGTCCACTGAGATGTTTCTGGATAAAAGCAAGATCCTTTTTTGTGAACTATTGGCTATACTCTCTATTCGTCATCGTTATACCACCTTTCATCTTTGTTCTCTATTCAACTTGTTGAGAGACTTCCATATTTATTGAACCATCGAACGAAGAAGCTGTAAGTTGTTTAGGTATCTCGACACTCACCGCAAACAAGTCCAAGCCGCCCACCCCGACATCACCATCACCGGCATGTACAACCTGCTCGAAAAACTCCGCGCAGGCGAACCCTTCACCGACGCCGACCGCGACTACAACAACAAAGCCCTCGTCTCCACCCTCAAACAAATCCACGACGACCTAGATGCCGCAGTCCTCGACGCCTACGGCTGGCCCCACACCATCACCGACGAACAAATCCTCGAAAACCTCGTTGCCCTCAACGCCGAACGCGCCGAAGAAGAACGCAACGGCCTCATTCGCTGGCTCCGCCCCGACTATCAAAATCCAGGGCAGACCCCCACCGAAGCCATTGACCAACCTACCCTCGCAGGCATCACCCCCACCGAAGCACCCATCATCGAACCCGTAGAGCAGCAAAAATGGCCCACCAAACCTAAAGAACAGCTCGCCGCCATCCGCGACCTCCTGCGCACCACCCCCGGCGAATGGAGCGCCAAACAAATCGCCGCCCAATTCAAAGGCCGCATCACCAAAAATAAACTGGACGCCATTACCGAAAACCTCCAGCGCCTAGAATGGTTCGGCCTGGTCATTCCCGATGACAAAGGCAGCATTGCTTACTGGCAGTATGCCGAAACTGCTAAAGCGGCCTAATACAGCCTGAAGAAACTATCGTAAAATGTACTAACCGCTTAGAAGAAAGACGTTGCGATCGCTCACCCAGAAAGCATTGAGGCTCAAGCGTGTTTACAGCAGAATTTGAAGCAAAAGTAGAAGATGGCAAAATCGCCATTCCCGACGAGTATAAGAGTGCTTTTGGAAAAACAAGCAAGCATAAAGGTCATCTTGGTGAGTCACAGCAAGGCTACACCTGCTGACGATAGCGCAGACTTCATTCAGCAAACGCTAGACCACCCTTTAGCTATCACCGATCTAGTACCTACCCATCGAGACGAACTTTACGATCGATAAATATGCATTCGGTGCAACTTGTGCCCTAGCGCCGGTAAGTCAGCATCAAGGTCAGGGGCATAAATAATATTTTCGCCTACGCAGACAATCTAGCGCGGCTTCTTTAAGCGATAGGTAATACGGCCTTTAGTCAGGTCATAGGGAGTCAGCTCTACCTTGACGCGATCGCCCGGTAAAATCTTGATATAGTTCCGTCGAATCTTACCCGAAATATGGGCAAGCACGTTGAACCCGTTATCGAGATCCACTCTAAACATAGCGTTTGGAAGCGATTCAGTGATCGTCCCTTCCATTTCAATCAAATCTTGCTTAGACAATTAGTCGTTCCTCTCTTTCTCAGACGTATACATAATTACTTTAAGCGTAGCAAATCCTCGAACCAACACAGAATGGCGGAATCCCGCCCCGGACAGTGAGAGATTCAAACCTCACTCGCTTCTGCGCCCTCGCCCTGCACTATCTTGTGAAGCGTCTCGCTCACCGTATCTAACGACTGATTGCCATCTACTGACACCAGCAGCGACTGCGCCCGGTAGAAAGTAATCAACGGTTCAGTCTGCTCGCGGTACACTTCCAGACGATTGCGAATAACATCTTCTGTATCGTCCGCGCGGCCTCGCCCCAGCATCCGCATCACCAGCTCATCGTCAGGCACCTCCAGGTTGATGACGACTTCGCAGGTCTGATCAATCTCAGTGAGCAGCTCGCTCAAAAACTCGGCCTGCTCCACATTGCGGGGAAACCCGTCAAATAGCCAGCCGTGGGACGTATCTGCCTGGCTCAAGCGCTCACGCACCAAATCCAAAATCAGCTCATCGGGCACCAGCTCTCCGGCGCTCATGTATCCCTCAGCCTTCTGTCCAAGTGCCGTCCCGGCTTTGACCGCCATTCGCAAAATATCACCCGTCGAAATGTGAGGTACCTCACAGCGCTTCGAGAGAATTTTCGCCTGCGTGCCTTTACCCGCCCCCGGCGGGCCCAGAAAAATCAGCCTCGTCATCAGTTTTTCACCATGCCTTCATAGCGCTGGGAGATGACATAGGTCTGAATCTGCTTGGCCGTGTCGATAGCAACACCCACCAAAATCAGCAGCGATGTGGCTCCGAATCCCTGGAAGGTCTGCACCCGAGTCGCGCTTTCTACCAAGCTAGGCACAACCGCCACCAGCCCTAAGAAAATCGCCCCCAAAAAGGTCAGCCGGTTCAATACCTTACTGATATAGTCAGTCGTCGCCCGACCGGGCCGAATGCCTGGAATACTCGCACCCATTTTTTTCAAGTTGCGAGACATATCTTCAGGGTTGACCACCAGCGACGCATAAAAGTAGCTGAAGAAAACAATCATCACCAGATACACAAAAATGTACAGCGGTGAAGTGGCACTGAAATTTTGGCCCATAAAATTGGCAAAGGCCGGGTTTTTGATGTACTGCACTAACGAGAGCGGGATAATCAGCATTGAGGAAGCGAAAATAATCGGCATCACTCCGCCCTGATTTAGCCGGAGCGGCAAATAATTGCTTTTCTCTAAGTACAGCTTTCTGCCAACCTGCCGCCGCGCCGAAATGATCGGAATCCGACGGGTACCTTCCTGGACAAAGACAATCCCGATAATCGTGGCAATGAAGACCAGGAATAAAATGACGATGCCGCCGATGGTGCTGCGATCGCCCGTCTGTGCCAGATCCACCGTTTCACCCAGCACCCGAGGCAGCGAAGACACAATATTCAGGAAAATCAGCAGCGACGCCCCGTTTCCCAAGCCCCGCTCGGTAATCAGTTCGCCCACCCACATCACAAACATAGAGCCTGCCGTCAGCGCCAGCACCGTCTCCACCACAAACGGCACGCCAAAATTGTAAGCAAAGTCTCTCAGCAAAAAGCACGAAAGCATCGTACTCTGCAAAATCGTCCAGCCAAAGGCCACATAGCGCGTCACCTGAGAAATTTTGCGCCGTCCGGCCTCACCTTCATTCTTTTGCAAGTCCTCCAGCGCCGGAATCGCCGCCGTCAGCAACTGCATGATGATAGAAGCGTTAATAAACGGCAGAATGCCCAAGGCAAAAATGCCCACCAGCGATAAGCCGCCGCCGCCGATAATATCTAAAAAGCCAAGCACGCCGCCTGCCCCGCCGCCGCTGACAAAGTCAGAAAACGCCGCCCGGTCAATCCCAGGCACCGGAATATAAATGCCCAACCGCACCAGCACCAGCAGGCCCACCGTAACTAACAAACGGCTGCGCAACCCGGCGGCCTGGGCCATTTGTAAAAACGTCTCTTGAGCGCTGGGCGACTTGCCTTGACTTACAACCATACTCAAAAACCTTTAGACAGAAACCTTATAAACGCGCTAGGGCGCACTGCTATTTCAATACCCAATCAAGGGCCTTATTTAATAATAAAGGGAGCAGGGAGCCCTGGGGATAAAAAGGGTCTCTCTGCTCCCAACTTTTCAGACATTTTACCTAAACGATCTCGCAGCTGCCGCCTGCCGCCTCAATCTTTTCTTGAGCGGACTTGGTAAATGCTGCCGCTTTCACCGTGAGCGCGGTCGAAATTTCACCATCACCCAATACTTTGAGCGGGCCGTCATCAGAAGTGATAATGCCAGCTTCCATCAACGATTGCAGCGTGACTTCGCTGTTAGCAGGCAAATCGTTCAGCCCTCTGACGTTAATCACGGTGTACACCTTTTGATTGACGATGGGAAAGTGCTTCAGCTTGGGAATGCGACGATAGAGCGGAAGCTGACCCCCCTCAAATCCGGGGCGGGTACCGCTACCTGAGCGAGACTTCTGACCGCGCATACCAAATCCGCAGCTTGCTCCCTGGCCCGCCGCGATCCCGCGACCTTTGCGCGTCTTACGCTTTTTAGAGCCCGCCTTCGGCCTTGCATCTTCTAATCTCATTTTTAGATAGTCTCCTTACTGGTTGCGGCGCACCGGCCTATGCGTATAGTTTTTCGAGCGCAATCCCGCGCTCTTCAGCTACGTCAGAGAGCGTTCTGAGGGAATCGAGTGCCTCAGCCGCCGCCCGAGCGTTGTTTAGCGGGTTGTCCGATCCTAGCTGCTTGGCCAAAATATTGCGAATACCGGCCAGCTCCAAAACAATCCGAACTGCCCCGCCCGCAATTACCCCGGTACCGGGCGCTGCCGGACGCATGAATACTCGGGCACCCCCGGCTCGTCCGGTAGAAGGATGAGGAATGGAATAAGCCTTGTTCAAAGGCACTTCGACCAGATGCTTTTTGCCATCGGCGACGCCCTTTTTGACTGCGCCGATAACGTCGCTCGCTTTGCCGACGCCGACACCGACCTGGCCTTTTTCGTTGCCAATGACCACAATTGCTCTAAAGCTTAGCTTTTTACCGCCTTTGACAACCTTGGTAACGCGGCGAATTTGAACCACGCGCTCTTGCCATTCGGACTCTTTTTCTCGGCCTTTATTTTTCTTTCGACGCTGCTCTGCCATGTGTTTAACCTTAGATGTACGCGCGAGTGATTTGTCTTACTTAGAGAACAGTCTTAGAGAACAGTTGCTCTAAAATTTTAGACCTGCTTCACGGGCCGCATCAGCTAAAGCCGCTACTCGACCGTGATAGAGCTTGCCGCCGCGATCAAAGACGACCTGCGAGATGTCTTTTGCCAAAGCGCGCTCTGCAATCAGTTTACCAACTGCGGCTGCGGCTGCGGCGGTCGAACCGGTGGAAAGATCGGCGTCTTTGTCCAGGGTAGAGGCTGCCGCTAGCGTTGTGTGCTCGCTATCGTCAATTACCTGGGCATAAATATGCTGGTTGGAGCGAAAAATCGCTAGTCTTGGCCGTTCGGTGGTGCCTTTTACCCGGCGGCGAACGCGTGCGTGCCGGCGACGGGTAGATTCTCTACGTGATGTTTTCATTGTTTACTTACCTGCCTTACCCGCCTTGCGTCTAACCTGTTCGCCCGCGTAGCGCACGCCCTTGCCTTTGTAGGGCTCAGGCGGTCTCGCGGCGCGAACTCTCGCTGCGGTGTTACCCACAATTTCCTTGTCAATGCCAGTTACCGTCACATTGGTGTTGCCTTCAACCGCGAACTGAATGCCCTGCGGTGGCTCAAATTCGACCGGGTGACTGTAGCCGAGCGCCATCACCAGCTTTTGTCCTTGCAGCGAAGCTCTGTAGCCCACGCCCTGAATCTCCAGCTTTTTCTGATAGCCGTTAGAAACCCCTTCGACCATGTTGGCGATCAGGGTGCGCACCAGGCCATGGCGCTGTCTTGCATTGCGCGACTCATTGCGACGGGTAACGACAATTTCTTCGCCTTCCTGAACAAAGGCAATCTCGGGAGGAAGCTCTCTGGAGAGTTCGCCCTTAGCGCCTTTGACGGTTACCTTTTGGCCATCGATAGTGATGGTCACGCCTTTGGGGACTGGCACAGGCTTCTTGCCAATTCTAGACATGGTTTCTTTCCTCCTGTAGGGCCTGCATGGTCGGGTTTAATAGATGTAGCAAAGGACTTCTCCACCAATACCCTGGCGTCTGGCGTCGCGGTCGGTCATGACGCCGCTCGAGGTTGAAATAATCGCAATGCCAATGCCGCCGAGCACTCGGGGGAGTTCTTTGCGGTTGGAGTACACTCTCAAGCCTGGTTTGCTGACGCGGGTCAGGTTGCGAATGATGGGCTGACGCTGCTTGCCTTTGTATTTGAGCGTAATCGTGATTTTGCGGGTAATGCCTTCACCACTTTCTTCGGTTTCCGCTACGAAACCTTCTTCTTTAAGTACGTTAGCAATGCTGCGAGTCATTTTGGTCGATGGGATATCGACGCTTTGATGATGCGCAAGCGTAGCATTCCGAATGCGCGTCAGCATATCTGAAATCGTGTCGTTAGACGCCATAGTCCTCTTGTTTGCTACTGCCTCAGTTATCTCGGAAGGGCATTCCCAATTCCTTCAGAAGGGCTCGGCCTTCTTCATCGGAGTTCGCGGTAGTGACAATGGTGATGTCCATGCCGCGAATTTGGTCAACGCTGTCGTATTCAACCTCTGGGAAAATCAGCTGCTCGCGCAGGCCCAGGGTGTAGTTGCCGCGCCCATCGAAGCTACGAGGGCTAACGCCCCGGAAGTCTCTGATGCGGGGCAGGGTTAAATTGATTAGGCGGTTCGTGAAGGCGTACATGCGGTCTGCTCGAAGCGTCACTTTGACGCCGACCGGCATACCCTCGCGAATCTTAAAGCCTGCGATCGCTTTTTTAGCTCTCGTTACCACCGGACGTTGCCCGGTGATCATTGCCAGTTCGTTGATCGAAGATTCAAGCGCTTTGGCATTCTGAGAAGCTTCTCCTAAGCCACGGTTAACCGTTACTTTGAAGAGCTTGGGAATTTGATGCGGATTGGTGTATCCAAACTCTTCGGTGAGTTTGGGCACCACTTTCTCTAGGTAGAGGGTTTTGAGTGAGTCGGCCATTGGTTCCTCTGGAAACGATGTCCCTGGGCTTGGTCAGGGGGGGTTGATCAGTCTAAAATCTCACCGGTTTTCTTCAGCATGCGTACCTTACGGCCATCTTCGGTCAAGGTGTGAGCCACGCGGCTAGCAACCTTTTGCTTGGTGGAGTAAAGCATCACATTAGAGCTGTGAATGGGAAACTCTTTGGTGAGAATTTGCCCAGATTCGCCCTCTTGCTGCGGCTTGACGTGCTTGGTGCGAATATTCACGCCCTGCACGATCACCTGTGATTTTTTGGCATTGGTGGCGACGACTTCGCCCACTTTGCCTTTGTCCTTGCCGGTGATCACCTGAACGGTGTCTCCTTTTCTGACGTGCATCTTTTGACGCACGGTTTTCTTCTGCTTAAGCATCTAGAGCACCTCCGGCGCTAGAGAAACAATCTTGGTGAAGCCCTTGTCTCGCAGTTCGCGGGCCACCGGGCCAAATACCCGAGTGCCTCGGGGATTACTGCCATCCTGGGTGATAATCACCGCAGCGTTGTCGTCAAAGCGAATGCTCATACCGCTTTGACGGCGAATGCCTTTACGGGTACGAACCACTACGGCTTTGACCACATCTGACTTTTTCACGGCCATGTTGGGCAGGGCGTCTTTAACGACGGCGACGATCACATCGCCTACGCCTGCATACTGCTTGCGACCGCCGAGCACTCGAATGCACATGAGCTTACGAGCGCCGCTGTTGTCGGCTACGTTTAAATAGGTCTCTTGCTGAATCACGTCTAAATCCTCACCTTATACGTCAGAAGAACTGAGGATGTCAGCGATTACCCATCGCTTGGTCTTGCTAAGCGGGCGGGTTTCGCTGATTTTGACGCGATCGCCCTCCTTGCAAGTATTTTCCTCATCGTGGGCTTTATAGCGCTGGGTTCGCACCATAATCTTGCCGTACTTGGCGTGCTGCACGCGGGTTTCCACCGCGACCACCACCGTCTTGTCCATCTTGTCGCTGACCACCAGGCCAATCCTTTCTTTTACTGCCATTTTTATTCTTTAGCCTCTTTCTCTGTCGCGTTAGCAGCTAGCTGCCGTTCTCTTTCAATCGTCATTAGCTGGGCTAGCTTGCGACGGCTATGCCGAAACTCATGAAATCCGCTCTCGATCTGACGGGTTGCCTTCTTGAAGCGAAGGTCGAACAGCGATCGCTTAATGCTGGCAATCTCCGTTGTGATTTCGTCATCGGTGAGCGCTCTTAGCTCTTTTGCTTTACTCAGTGCCATCAGAAATTATCCCTCCTCGCTATCTTTCATAATGAACTTGGTCTTAAAAGGAAGCTTAAAGGAGGCAAGCCGCATGGCTTCTCTTGCAATTTCCTCAGTCACCCCGGCAATTTCAAAGACAACCCGGCCCGGCTTGATCACCGCCACCCAAAATTCAGGGTTACCCTTACCAGAACCCATTCGAGTTTCAGCGGCGCGCATCGTGACCGATTTGTCCGGGAAAACCCGAATCCAGATTTTGCCGCCGCGTTTGATATACCGGGTCATCGCTCGCCGAGCTGCTTCAATTTGCCGGGAGGTCATCCAGGACGGCTCAGTGGCCTGAAGCGCAAACTGACCAAAGTTGATCTCGTTGCCCCGGTGGGCCATGCCGCGCATCCGACCGCGATGCTGCTTTCTAAATTTTGTTCTTCTTGGGCTTAACATGATGGATCGCGCTTGAAGTGAGCAGTAAGAATAAAGTTTGGAGAGGGCAGTCGCCTATGAACTAGCCTATGAATCGTTAGAGCGATCTTCAAATTGCTGACGACGACGGGGCTGACGACGACGGGGCTGAGCATTGGCCTCCTCGACCTGATTCTCCTGTCCGGGAATCACTTCGCCTTTGAACACCCAGGTTTTTACACCCAAAATGCCGTAGGTCGTCTGCGCTGTCCGATAGGCATAGTCGATGTTGGCCCGCAGCGTATGTAGCGGCACCCGGCCTTCGCGAGTCCACTCAGTTCTGGCGATTTCAGCCCCGTTGAGACGACCGCTCACCTGAATTTTGATCCCTTCTACGCCCGCGCGCTGCGCCCGCTGAATCGCCTGACGAACGACCCGTCGGAAAGAAACCCGGCGCTCTAGCTGCTGAGTGATGTACTCGCAGATCAGTCCCGCGTCGGCATCGACCCGAGCCACTTCAACCACGTTGATTTTGATCTGGCGGCTGTCGTCTTTAATTTGCTTTTGCAGACCCACTCGCAGGGCTTCAATGCCTGCGCCGCCTCTGCCGACCACTACGCCGGGGCGAGCGGTGCGAACTTCAAGGTCAATTTGATCGGCTTTGCGCTCGATATAAACATCTGAGATCCCAGCGTTGGCCAGGTTTTTCTCGACGTACTTGCGGATCTCATAGTCCTCTTGTAGCAGCGCTGGGTAGCGATTTTTGCCGGCATACCAGCGGGAGCGATGCTCCTGAGTGATGCCAAGACGAAGCCCGATTGGGTGTATCTTCTGTCCCACTGATGTACTCCTTAGAAAAATTTGCGGGTGAAAGGGAAGGGTTGAGCGGTGCGTTTAAGACGGTCGCTATGCTTCGGTGCCAGGGGCGACAGCGATCGCAATATGGCAGGTCGGCTTCTTAATCTGGAAGGCACGGCCCTGAGCGCGCGGGCGGAAACGCTTCAGCACTGGCCCTTGGTCAGCGTAGGCTTCACTGATATACAGCCCAACCGGATCGAGTCCGTTGTTATGCTCTGCGTTAGCAACCGCCGAGCGTAAAACCTTAAGAATCGGCTCACACGCTTTATACGGCATAAATTCGAGCATAATCAGCGCTTCCCGGTAGGAGCGACCGCGAATCTGGTCGAGTACCCGGCGCACCTTTAAAGGAGACATACGGACGAACTTAGCCGTCGCCTTTACCTGTAGTTCTGAATCAATATCAATCATGGTTGTCTCCTCTAGCGACGTGCCTTTTTATCGCTCTTAGCATGGCCCCGAAAGGTTCGAGTCGGTGCGAACTCGCCCAGCTTATGGCCCACCATTTGCTCGTTGATAAAGACGGGCACGTGTTGACGACCGTTGTGAACGGCGACCGTATGACCGATGAACTGAGGAATGATGGTCGAAGCCCGAGACCAGGTTTTAATCACCTGCTTTTCGTTCTTCGCATTGAGCTTTTCAATTTTGGTGAGAAGGTGATCCGCCACGAATGGCCCCTTCTTTAGGGAACGAGACATATTTTTTCCTCTTAAGATTAAGCGCTACGACCGCCGCGACCGCGCTTGGAAGACCGACGACGACGACGCACAATCAGCGAGTCACTGCCTTTCTTTTTCTTCCGGGTTTTGTAGCCTAGCGCAGGTTTACCCCAGGGCGTCACCGGCCCACTGCGACCGATCGGGGCGCGGCCTTCACCACCACCATGGGGGTGATCGACCGGGTTCATAACGCTACCGCGTACTTCCGGGCGACGACCTGCCCAGCGCTTGCGACCTGCTTTACCTAAGGTCAAGTTGCGGTGCTCAGTGTTGCCCACTTGGCCAATCGTGGCGTAGCACTCACGGCGAACCATGCGCACTTCACTCGACGGCAGCTTGAGCGTGACGTAGCCGCCTTCTTTAGCGACAAGCTGTGCGCCTGCGCCTGCGGCCCTGACCATCTGGCCACCTTTGCCAGCCACCAGCTCAACGTTGTGAACGGTGGTACCTAAAGGAATGCGGTGCAGCGGCAGGGCGTTACCCACTTCAAAGGGCGCGTCTTCGCTGGCAATAATAGTTGTCCCCACTTCCAGCCCAATGGGATGGAGAATGTAGCGCTTCTCGCCGTCCTGGTAGTTCACCAGCGCAATCCGGGCGTTGCGGTTGGGATCGTACTCAACGGTAGCCACTTTCCCGGGAATATTGCGCTTGTCACGCTTGAAGTCGATCTGGCGATACAGCCGCTTGTGGCCACCGCCGCGATGACGACAGGTGATCACCCCTCGGTTGTTACGCCCTTTAGGACGGTGCACCGAGTAGGTAAGTGATTTCTCTGGCTTGTCTGTCGTGATGGCAGCAAAGTCGGAGACGGTACGCTCGCGCGTGCCGGGGGTTAAAGGTCTGTAGGAGCGAATGCCCATGGTTTGTCTTCGCTTGAATTACGTCTGAGGGGAAGAGGGGATGTGGAAGTAGGGAGTGGGAGACTATACGTCCGGGAAAAGCGTGATGGAGTCGCCTTCAGCCAGGGTGACAACCGCTCGCTTGTAAGTGGCGCGGTGGCCGATGAACTGGCCAACCCGGCGCTTTTTGCGAGGCGGGTTTTGCGTGCTGATCCCCGTGACGGTGACCTCAAACAGCGACTCGATGGCTGTTTTGATTTGAGGCTTGGTGGCTTTGGGTGCCACTTCAAAGGTGTACTGGTTGTTTTCTAAGGCAATGGTGGCCTTTTCAGTAATCAGCGGCTTGCGAATAATGTCGGGCAGCTCATACGCTTGGATTCGTTTACTCACCGTATACCTCCTGGATCTTCTCAAGGGCGGATGCCGTCACGATCAGGCTGTCGGCATTCAAAATGTCATAGATGTTGAGATTGGTCGCCGCAATCAGCTTGATATTAGGGACGTTGCGCACTGAGCGGTGCAGGGTTTCGTCCTTTTCGACAGCAATCATCAAAATCTTGGCGTCGGTGTCTACGCCCCACCTGGCGATCGCTGCAATCATCTCTTTGGTCTTGGGCTGGGTCAGCTCGCTGACAAAGTCCTGAACCACCACCATGCTGTCCGCGCAGCTTTGGAATGCCGTGCGCAGCGCCAGACGACGTTCCTTGCGGTTCATTTTGGTGGTGTAATCACGAGGCTTGGGGCCAAAAATGACACCACCACCCCGCCACAGGGGCGAGCGGATAGAACCGGCTCTGGCGCGGCCAGTGCCTTTTTGCCGCCAGGGTTTGCGACCGCCGCCGCGCACTTCAGCGCGAGTTTTGGAAGAGGCGTTGCCCTGACGACCGTTATTTATTTGTCGCACGAGCGCCCGGTGGACGATGTGCGAGGCGTTTTCTTCGCTGGCTACTCTCAGGTCGAGGGTGGCGGTGCCTGCCTCTTCGCCTTGCCAGTCTTTAATTACACAATCAACCACGATCTAAATCCTCTCCTACTGCCCGACGATAGTTGCGGGCACAATGCTGAGCAGTGAACCAGCTTTTCCAGGCACGCCGCCTTTGACAAGCAGCAGATTGCGTTCGCCATCTACTCTCACGACGCTCAGCTTGCGAACAGTCACTCTTTCGTTACCCATCTGACCGGCCATTTTCTTACCGGGATAGACGCGGCCCGGGGTAGTACCCGCACCGGTTGAACCGGGGGCGCGGTGGTTTTTAGAACCGTGCGCCATCGGGCCTCGTCTGAAGTTATTGCGCTTCTGGTTGCCAGCGAAGCCTTTACCAATGCTGATGCCGCTGACATCGATAACTTGTCCGGCTTCAAACAGGTCGGCTGAAAGCGCCTGACCCACTTCAAACTCACCGGTTTCATCGACACGGTACTCACGCAAGTGACGCACGGGCGTCGCGCCAGACTTTGCCAGATGGCCAAGCTTAGGCTTGTTCAGCGCCTTTTCCTTGACCGCTCCATATCCTATTTGCACAGACGAATAGCCGTCTGTCTGTTCTGTTTTGATCTGCGTAACCACGCAGGGGCCAGCCTGAATGACGGTCACTGAAATCGCATTTCCAATTTCGTCAAACACCTGGGTCATACCAAGTTTGGTACCAAGAATACCGACAGACACTTTCTCGACTCCGCTTCATAACGCCCCAGCGATCAGTGGCAAAGCCATATCGCGCTAGGGATTTTTGACACACAACCAGCTAGCAGCAGATCGCATTTTCACCTTGCTTCTGAGCGCCCTTGAGCGCTAAAAACAGTCGGCGTCTGCTCTGGTAGCCACACTGGAAAACAATCGGTGGAAGTTTTGGTAGAGATTCAGCTAAGCGGCCTTAGCCACAGAGAATGCTCAAAAACTTGCCTCACCTTTTCGCCTCAGACTGGGAGGATGCGTCTGCAAAAGATCTTCGGAGCATTGCTCAAAGAAATCTGCATGCCTCTAGTATCTGCTTTACCGGCGACAGTCTTTAATCATACATGCTTTTCTGATGCTGTCTACGCTTTCAGAAGAAACTTTCAGGATTTTATTTCTGAAAAAGTTCAGCTTTAGAATTTAGCCGGGTATGAATTGCTGATTATCAGCGAGTTTGCATCATACCTTAATATCTTCCATTGTATGATGACCCTTGTGTCCTTAATACGCTGACTTCCTATGGCACTGCTTGCATTTAACAAATTCACCCGCGATCTAGAAAAAGCCGGTGCGCTGGGCGTTCGGATGCCCTTAGAAGGCGGGCATGAGGGCCGCTACCGGCGACGGGTACGCACTGCCGGCTACGAGTGCGCGTATATGTCGGCTAGGGGACTAGGCGATCTTTCTGCCTATTTACTAGATGTGCACGGGGTGCGTCCGCCTCACCTGGGCAAAAAGAATATGGAAAATTCAGCAACGGGCGATCGCTACTTCATTCCGCCGATTGTGAGCTATCGGTTGGAGGCCCTTCAGCCAAAATCCAAAGGATTACTGCTCTGGCTAATAGAAGGACATATCTTATCGAACGATGAAATTGAGTTTTTGACGACGCTGCCTACGATTGAGCCCCGGGTCAAGGTGGTAGTAGAAGTCGGCGGAGAGCGCTCCTTCACCTGGTTCCCTTTGCAGGAAATCGTCGTCGCTGCGTAGCGACTCAGTTCAGGGTTAAACCGCCTGAATTTTCGATAGCCCTGGATTTTCGATAGCATGGGGGCGTGAAATCCTCTGATGTGACCCCAAATATCGCCCCCTTTACAGCGCATACAGCGCCCCTGCATTCACTTCAGGCGGGGCACTGGTTCAAGCTGATTTGTGGGGCGAGCTATCAAGCCCTGCCAGCAGTGAGAAACTTAACGCTGGCCTATGCCCTGGCGGGCGCAGACTGCATTGATGTTGCCGCCGATCCGGCTGTGGTGGCGGCGGCGAAGGCTGGGCTGGCAGCGGCTGAAAAAATTGCTGGGGAACGTGTGGGTCACCCCTACCGGAGACCCTGGCTGATGGTCAGCATGAGTGCTGGCGAAGATCCGCACTTTCGCAAAGCCTGGTTTAATCCAGAGATTTGTCCAGCAGACTGCTTGCGCCCTTGTGAAAAGGTTTGTCCGGCGGACGCGATTGACCGTACTGGCGTCATTCGCGATCTCTGCTATGGCTGTGGGCGCTGTTTACCGCTGTGTCCTTGGGGGCTGATCGAGGCGCGATCGCAGCCGACTGAACCCAGCACCGCTCACCAAATACTTACCGCTGCCGACGCCTTGGAAATTCACACTCAGGTAGGTCAGTCCGCTGCTGTCGAGCATTTGTGGCAGCGCCTTCAGCCCCAGGCAGGACAGCTCAAGTTAATTTCGATTAGCTGCCCAGATGCTCCCGGACTAATCGGCTACCTGCAAGATTTACAGCGCATCTTGACCTGTCCTGGCGATCGCCCACCGAATGTAATGTGGCAGACAGACGGACGCCCCATGAGTGGTGACATTGGTAAAGGCACCACCCACGCGGCTATTCGCTTGGCGCAAAAAGTGCTTGCTTCAGACCTCTCAGGCTACGTGCAGCTTGCAGGCGGAACCAATCAACATACCGTGCCAAAACTACGCGCTTTAGAAATGTTAAATAACCCCCTAAAAGATGATCTAAAAAGGCGTCGCGCGGTCGCAGGGATCGCCTACGGGAGCTTTGCTCGGCGTTTATTAATGCCACTTATTGAGCAAACCCTTTATCTTGAAGAAGTCCCCTCAACGTTATGGAAGGCAGTGGCGCTAGCTGAATCTTTAGTAGAGCCTTTAAAGCAAGCCGTCAATACTCAATAGCAGAGCGCTTAACTGCTCTCTCTGCTGCGGGGGTCGACCAATGCTCAAGCGTCTTTCTGACGATATTCTTTCTCCTCATTCGTTCTCTATGCCGAGTTTTGACGACCACTTGTTTGAAAGTGTCCCTTCGACAGAGCCTGCAACGTCTCCTCCCTCGAATAACTCCCATGCAGAGTCCGCGCCGATCAATTTAGTGCCTCCGGACATCACCGACGACCTGCCTCAGCTATTAGCCATTTTACCTGCCTACATTCGCGCCCCTCTGAGCGAACATCCTCGCCGCGACCAGCTCATTGAGGTCATTTTAGATCTGGGCCGTCAGCCGGAAGCGCGGTTTTCTGACGCTGTGGAGTACCTTTCTGAAACGCCCGTGTCAAAAGCCGACTTGCAGCACTGCATCGACCGGGTCGGTCATTTCGGTGGAGATAACCGGGCTGGGCTAGAGAAAACTTTGCACCGAATTAGCGCCATGCGCAACCGGGCTGGTGAAGTCATCGGGCTGACCTGCCGGGTGGGTCGTGCTGTCTTTGGCACCATCGGGATGATTCGCGACCTGGTCGAAACGGGTGGGTCTATCCTCATGCTGGGCCGACCGGGCGTCGGGAAGACCACTGCGCTCAGAGAAATTGCGCGGGTGCTGGCCGACGACCTGATGAAGCGAGTCGTGATTATCGATACTTCTAACGAAATCGCAGGCGATGGCGATATTCCGCATCCGGCCATTGGTAGAGCCCGGCGAATGCAGGTCGCGCGCCCTGAACAGCAGCATCAGGTGATGATCGAAGCAGTAGAAAATCACATGCCGGAAGTCATCGTGATCGACGAAATCGGCACCGAATTGGAAGCGCTCGCCGCTCGTACCATCGCCGAGCGAGGCGTTCAACTGGTTGGCACAGCTCACGGCAATCGTCTGGAAAATCTGATTAAGAACCCGACCCTGTCGGATCTGGTAGGTGGCATCCAATCGGTGACGCTGGGCGACGATGAGGCCCGCAGGCGCGGTAGCCAAAAGAGTGTGCTAGAGCGCAAAGCCCCGCCCACTTTTGATATTGCTGTGGAGATGCACGAGCGCCAGCGGTGGGTAGTGCACGAAGATGTGTCTGATACCGTTGACTACCTGCTACGGGGGCGAGTGCCGGAGCAGCAGGTGAGGGAACTGGGCGAGGATAACCAGGTGACAATCACCAATGAACTGCCGAGTCAGTCTGGGCTAATAGCGCCAGCGCTCAGGTCGAATCGGCGGGGGCAGTTGAGTCCGGGGAGTCTGCGATCGCCCCAATCCACTCCAAGCTCCGGTCAAGGCGGCTGGCGATCCTCTGGCCGGATGAAGCCACTGGGTTCTGACTCGTTTGGCAAGCGAGCCAGCCGTCCTTCAGTGATATTCGATGAGCAGCAGCGCTTTCAGTCTCTGCTGAATGAATCGCTCGCTCAGCTACCGCTGCCGGGCGATCGCTCAGCGCAGGTGGAAAACCTAATTGAGGAAGAAGACAGCGAGGCCACCCGGATCTACGCCTACGGGATCAGCCGTCAGCAGCTCGATCACGTCGTGCGAACGCTGTCCCTACCGGTGAAGTTTACCAAAGACCTGGGCTCTGCCGATGCGGTGCTAGCGCTGCGATCGCACCTCAAAAATCACGCCAAGCTCAAGCAAATCGCTCAGGCTCATCAGGTGCCCGTCTACACCGTCAAATCCAACAGCATCCCGCAGATTACTCGCTCGCTGCGGCGCGTACTCGATCTCGACGACGACGGCGAATCAGCCGAAGCGATCAATCTAGACTTATTTTCTCGCAGCGGCGCAGACGATGAGCTAGAGGCCCTAGAAGAAGCGCGGCTCGCGGTCGAGCAGATTGTGATCCCCAAAAGTCAGCCGGTGGAGTTGCTGCCGCGATCGCCCAAAATCCGTAAAATGCAGCACGAGCTTGCCGAGCACTACCGGCTCAAATCCATGAGCTTTGGCGATGAACCCAACCGGCGGTTGCGGATTTATCCTGCTTGAGAAAGAGGTAACGTGGCTGCGGCCCTCGGGGATCACTATCCTTAGAGGGCTATTCTTGCAGACCCTCATTCAGATAAGATACTGAATCACATTCGCAGCTTTAGGGATGTGTACGTTTGCCTTCGCCTAGCTGCCATCCCGCCCATTCGCCAACCTCCTGTTTCCCTATGAAAAGCTTACTGTCCCGCCTGTTTGCTCTGATGCTGGTCGCCGTTATTGGCCTGACTGGCTGTAGCGCTGTAGGGCCGACCAACGGTCTTAGTGGTAACTACAACGATGACACGATTGCGCTGATTGACAGCCTCAGAGATTCCATCTCAATTCCCGGAGACGCCCCTGATAAAATAGAGTTGCAAAACGAAGCCAAGCAAAAAATCAACGACTTTGCTTCTCGCTACCGCCGAGATGATGCCGTTTCTAACCGAAGCTCTTTTGCGACAATGCGCACTGCGCTCAACGCATTGGCCGGCCACTATAGCTCCTATCCCAATCGCCCGGTGCCCCAGAAGCTACAAGACCGCCTTGAGCAAGAGTTTAAGCAGGTCGAAGCCGCTCTGAGCCGAGGAGCCTAAACAACCCCTTTGCGTGACAGTTGCGTCCGATCCTATGCAAAGATCTTGACAATATGTTTGATAGTTGTAGAGATCTTTGCTAGGATTGCAAATCTGTGTAGTAAACAACAAATTTGGTGGGACATGAAAGTCCGCGCATCAGTCAAAAAAATGTGTGAAAAGTGTCGTGTTATCCGCCGTCGCGGTCGGGTAATGGTCATTTGCCCTAACCCTAAGCACAAGCAGCGTCAGGGTTAGTGGTAACGAGCAACGACGTTTCATCACGAAAAAGGTTGCAAATAGTGACCTTCAGAGTTAGTAGCTAAAATATTTAAGCCTGTCTGTTCGTCACTAGCACGAGCAGATTTAGTGTGAATAGACAAAACGAGGGAGAGATAATTAGTGGCACGGATTGCGGGCGTTGACCTGCCAAGAGACAAGCGAATCGAGATTGGCCTGACCTACATTTACGGGGTCGGCCTCAGTCGTTCTCAACAAATTCTTGAGAAAACGGGCGTAGATCCTGACGTTCGCGTCAAGGATCTGACCGATGCGGACACCATCAAGCTCAGAGAAGCCGTCGAAGGCGATTACCTGATTGAAGGTGACTTACGTCGTCAGGTGAACATGAATATCAAGCGGCTGATGGATATCGGTTGCTACAGGGGCCGTCGTCACCGAGCGGGTCTGCCCGTACGCGGCCAGCGCACCCGCACGAACAGCCGCACTCGTCGCAGCGGCAAGCGGACGATCGCCGGTAAGAAAAAGCCCCCCCGTAAGTAACGCCTGAGGGCCACCGCAATTCCCCAGTGCTGGCCTCAGCATCAACCCCAAACATTCACCCTCACTCACCCCTTGGACAACTTGGATCACTAGACATATGGCAAAACCAGTTAGAAAGACCGGCCCTCGTAAGCAGAAGAAAAACATTCCCAACGGGATTGCACATATCCAATCCACATTCAATAACACTATCGTCACGATTACCGACGCTAGTGGCAACGCGGTTTCTTGGGCTTCTGCGGGCTCCAGCGGATTTAAGGGGGCCAAAAAAGGCACACCCTTTGCTGCGCAGACTGCGGCTGATGGGGCAGCGCGTCGAGCGATTGATCAGGGTATGCGTCAGTGTGAAGTGCAGGTAAGTGGCCCAGGGTCTGGCCGTGAAACGGCGATTCGGGCGTTGCAAGGGGCCGGTCTTGAAATCACCCTCATTCGAGATGTGACGCCGATTCCCCATAATGGTTGCCGTCCACCCAAGCGTCGCCGCGTCTAGAGCATTTATTTTTATTGAGCCATTGTCAGGCCAGTCGTATTAGGCCAGTTGAGCAAAGAGAGAGGTTAGTGAATGGTATTTCAAGTTAATTGCGTAGAATCCATTATTGACGATGATCAAAGTCAATACAGCCGGTTCATAATCGAGCCGCTAGAGCGTAGCCAGGGAACCACCGTTGGCAACGCCTTGCGTCGGGTGTTGCTTTCTAATTTGGAAGGGACGGCGGTCACCTCTGTGCGAATCGCGGGTGCTAGCCATGAGTTTTCAACAATTCCAGGTGTTCGGGAAGATGTCCTCGATATCTTGCTGAATATGAAAGAGACGGTGATGAAAAGTTATTCGTCTCAGCCTCAGATTGGTCGGATGGTCGTTCAGGGGCCTGCTAAGGTAACGGCGAGCGACTTCGACCTGCCGTCCGAGGTTGATTTGATTAGCTCCGATCAGTACATCGCAGCGGTGTCAGCGGGCCACACGCTGGAAATGGAATTCCGGATTGAAAAGGGCAAAGGCTATCGCGCCATTGACCGCAGCCGTGAGGAAACTGGTGGCGTCGATTTCATGCAAATCGATGCGGTTTTCATGCCAGTGCGGAAGGTTAACTACAGCGTTGAGAACTTTATTGACGCATCAGGCGACTTTAAAGACCGCCTGATGATGGAGATTTGGACAAACGGTAGCCTGACCGCGCAGCAGGCTATGAGCGAAGCGGCGGCGCTGCTGGTTGACATGTTCAACCCGCTCAAGGATGTCACGCTAGAACCCAAGCGAGATGAAGATACGAAGGAAGAAGATCCGACCTATCAGATTCCGATTGAAGAGCTACAGCTATCGGTGCGAGCCTATAACTGCCTGAAGCGAGCGCAAATCAACGCCGTTTCTGACCTGCTCGACTATAGCCAAGAAGACCTGCTAGAGATCAAAAACTTTGGTCAAAAGTCGGCTGAAGAGGTCGTTGAGGCTTTGCAAGTACATCTCGGCATTATGCTACCGCTAGAGAAAACGGCGAAGCCTGCGTAGCCATCAACTGTTTAGATTGTTTAGGAAGGAGGAAAATTCATGCGACATGGTTGTCGTGTACCGAAGTTAGGCAAAGCTGCCGATCAGCGTAAAGCCTTGATGAGAGCGCTTACTACTGAGCTGATGCGAAACGGTCGGATCAAAACGACTGAAGTTAGAGCGAAGGCAATTCGCTCTGAAGCTGAGCGCATGGTGACGCTGGCTAAAGATGGCTCACTCTCTGCTCGTCGCAGAGCGATGGGCTACATCTACGACAAGCAGCTAGTTCATGCCTTGTTTGAAGAGGCACCTGGTCGGTACGCGGATCGTGAGGGTGGCTACACTCGCATTGTGCGCACGGTCAGCAGACGAGGTGACAATGCGCGCATGGCTATCATTGAACTCACCTAGTGGGTTTGGGCGCTGATGGCTGGCCGCGCGGCGAAGCTCTCTCATCAACTGGCAAATGCGCCTGGTGATCAGTGGCAGCGGGTCGTCCTGATAATTCAGTACAGGGGTACTGCGTTTCATGGCTGGCAGCGTCAGACTCAGGAACGAACGGTACAGGCAGAGATTGAGGCGGCGATCGCCACCATCCTCACCCAGCCGGTAACCCTCCAGGGTGCAGGCCGCACCGACGCCGGTGTCCATGCTGCTGCTCAGGTAGCTCATTTTGAAGCTCCCATCGTCATTCCGGCAGCGCGATGGGCTGCCATTCTCAACGACCGACTGCCCGGTGACGACATTGTGATTCGCGCTTCTGCTTCTGTCGCTGACCGCTGGCACGCTCAGTTTTCAGCGGAATGGCGCAGATACCGCTACACCTTTTATACCGGTCGCTACCCCAACCTGTTCGTTCAGCCCTATGTCTGGCACTACTACTATCAGCCGCTGGATGAAAGCCTGATGCTGGCCGCACTGACTCCCATAGTGGGCTATCATAACTTGGCCGCGTTTCATCGCGCTGGCTCAGATAGGGCTCACTCCTGGGTGGAAATGCAGGCGGTAAAATGCGATCGCTCAGGTCACTTTGTGCGGGTTGAGCTACAGGCAAAGGGCTTTTTGTACGGCATGGTGCGCCTGATCATGGGCCTGATTGTTCAGGTCGGGCGACAGCAGCTATCCCCCGAAGGTTTTACCGCCATCTGGCAAAATCAGCGCCGCGATTTGGTAAAATATTCTGCTCCCCCCCAAGGGCTGTGTCTGCTGCGGGTGGGCTACGCAGACTTTCCCTTCCCCCCCGAGGCTTGGGTCGACACTCAGCCTCAGTTTTCACTCTCCACCGATTTCAGTGTCTAACGCCACTGCTGATCAGTGACTTCCTTACTCGCTCTTGTCTTTCAGACAATCAATGATTCACGGTAACCGCTATGTCTACTAAAACTACCCTTACTCCTGTTAATGAAATCGAACGCGATTGGTATGTGGTAGATGCCGCCGATCAGCGTTTAGGTCGGCTCGCAACTGAGATTGCGCAGGTGCTGCGAGGCAAGAAAAAGCCCAACTACGCGCCGCATATGGACACAGGCGACTTCGTCATCATCGTCAATGCTGAAAAGGTGGCCGTCACTGGCAACAAGAATTCTCAAAAGCTTTACCGCCGTCATTCTGGCCGTCCTGGCGGAATGAAGACCGAGACATTTGACCAGCTCAAAAATCGCATTCCTGAGCGCATCCTGGAGAAAGCCGTCAAAGGAATGCTGCCCAAGAATGCTTTGGGCCGTAAGCTCTTCACCAAGCTCAAAGTGTACGCCGGGCCCAATCACCCGCACGCTTCTCAAAACCCCCAAGTACTGACCGTTAACACCACTCCCGGAGGTAACTAATCCATGGCTGAACAATCTGATCGCGCTATTTACTGGGGCACTGGCCGTCGCAAGTCCTCAGTCGCCAGGGTTCGCCTGATTCCTGGTAACGGCAGTCTGACGATTAATAAAAAGCCGGGTGAGGAATACCTTCAGGCCAACGCCGCCTATTTAACTGCTGCCAAAGCCCCGCTAGAAACGCTGGGGTTAGAAGGCGAGTACGACATTCTAGTCAACGTACGCGGTGGCGGACTCACCGGCCAAGCCGATTCGATCAAGCTAGGCGTCGCTAGAGCACTCTGCGTTCTGGATCCTGACAACCGGATGCCTCTAAAAACTGAGGGCTACCTGACCCGTGATCCCCGTCAGAAAGAGCGTAAGAAGTACGGCCTGAAGAAAGCCCGCAAGGCAGGTCAGTTCTCGAAGCGTTAATTTTCTAATCTCAACACATCTCCATCCCCTCAAGAACAATGCCAAAAGCTGATATTCATCCGAAGTGGTACCCCGAGGCCAAAGTCTTTTGCAACGGCGAACAGGTCATGACCGTAGGCTCTACCAAGCCCGAACTGAGCGTTGACGTGTGGTCGGGCAATCACCCTTTCTACACTGGCACGCAAAAAATTATTGACACCGAAGGTCGCGTTGAGCGCTTCCTGCGTAAGTACGGCATGTCCGAAGAGACTGACGATACTGCGACTGAAGGCGACGCTAAGAAGTAGCGACTCTATTCCGTTAAACATTCCGGGTGGCAGACCTTTATAGGTAGGCTACTCGGATATTTTTTTGGCAGTGAATTTTTTCTGACTTCTGAGCAAACGCAACTCTGGTAAAAAACGATGGCTGAACCTTATTTACTCAAAAAGCTGGCGTCGGTAGAGCAAACCTTTACTGAACTCACTCGCCGCATGGCCGACCCTGATGTGGCCAGTAATCCTGATGAATTTCAAGAAATCGCGAAGCTCCGGGCCTCTCTAGAAGAGACGGTGATGACCTATCGCCAGTGGCAGGCGCTTCAGGAGGAGCTGAAGGGCGCTCAGGAAGTGTATAAGGAGTCGGTCAGCGACGAAGAAATGCACGAAATGGCCGGGCTTGAAGTTGCTGAGCTAGAAGAAAAGGATGAACTTCTAGAGAGCAGGCTGAAGGTACTGCTGCTGCCCAGAGATCCCAATGATGACAAAAACATCATGTTAGAAATCCGCGCGGGGACGGGTGGTGATGAGGCGGGCATTTGGGCGGGTGACCTGATGCGTCTGTACAGCCGGTACGCGGAGGGGCAGGGCTGGAAGGCTCATTTGGTCAGCGAGTCGCGGGCAGATATGGGTGGCGTGAAAGAAGCCATTCTTGAAGTGAAGGGCGACCAGGTTTATAGCAAGCTGAAGTTTGAGTCGGGCGTTCACCGGGTGCAGCGAGTGCCGATGACTGAATCGGGCGGGCGGGTGCATACTTCGACAGCGACGGTGGCGGTGATGCCGGAAGTGGACGATGTGGAAATTCACATTGACCCCAAGGATATTGACATGTCGACGGCCCGGTCTGGCGGTGCGGGCGGTCAGAACGTGAACAAGGTGGAGACGGCGGTTGACCTGATGCACAAGCCTACCGGCATTCGGGTGTTTTGCACGGAGGAGCGATCACAGCTCCAAAACCGCGAGCGAGCCATGCAAATTCTGCGGGCCAAGCTATATGAAATGAAGCTCGCTGAGCAGCAGGCGGAGATTACTTCGATGCGGCGATCGCAAGTCGGCTCCGGCTCCCGCTCCGAAAAAATCCGCACCTACAACTACAAAGACAACCGCATGACCGACCATCGGCTCAATCAGAATTTCGGCCTCAGCGGCATTTTAGAGGGCGACATCGAAACGGTTGTGCAGTCTTGCATTACCCAGGATCAGCAGGAAAGGCTAGAAGAACTGGCCGCCTCTACCGCAGAAACGGTTTAAGCCTGAGCAATTCATTCGAGGTCTGACGCAGTGACAGGTAGAGCTATTGATCCAATTGACGGATTTCGATTCTTCATTCTGTCCAACGACCATCAGCCTGCTCACGTTCATGTCAGAAAGGGCCGAGGAAAAGGCGCGTTTGAAGTCAAAATAGATATTTCCAAGGCTGAAGCAACGCTGGTGAGGGGCGAGGAGCACAGCCGTGCTGCTTCGGACGCTAAACTAAGAAAGAAAGCGATTCGGCTGGTTAACGAAAATCTGAGACAATTGCAGAAGGTTTGGGAGGAAATGCACGGATGAGCGTGAGCACAGACATACAGCAAGGCGTGCTACCAATAGCAGGTAAATTTATCCCTGACAGCCGGGAGCTAGAGATAGCGTTTAATACCGGCTCCAAATACCGCTGGCCGGTCGATGCGCTTGAGATGAAAGAACGAACTGACGATGGCTGGAAACGCATCCCAAGGCCAGAAAATCATCAGCTCGCAAACGTTGAGATTTGGAACAACGGTGAGGTAGT
>JBBQAC010000046.1:0-21152 GCA_038315915.1 Phormidesmidales cyanobacterium | reverse complement strand
TTAACGAGGGTCTCGTTAATTCTCTCTTCCAAATTATTCTGCTTTCTAGGTGCTAATCATCGCTTCCCGGTTGCCCCGCCGTGGCGGTCGCTCCCTTCAGCGCCTAATGAATATAACGCTCCCTGTACGACAGTGTCAACTTATTTGGCAAAGTTTTTTTCGTGTCGCTGAATCTTCCTTTTAGCAAAGGGTTCAGCGTTTTTTGTAGCCTGCCAATGAGGTAGTTGGCTCGATTTAGTCCTTTTTTTTGGAAAGTATTTTTTCAGAATTGACTGTGTTTTAGGGTTGAAATCACCTGTAGTACTCTATACAAAACGATTGCAGCCGCACTCGCTTTATGCTGAGGTCGTAAGTGATTATTTTCTGTGAAGGCGATGCTACCGAGTTGGATAGTTTTAGATGGGCTCCTGATCAATTGGCTGAAAGAGGATATTGGTCGGGGAGATCAGACGACTCAAGGGCTGGCTGAGCTGGGAACGAAGGAAGGAAAGGCTTACTGGGTCGCGAGGGAGGATGGGGCGATCGCAGGATTACCCATCGCAGCACGCGTTTTTCATCTGCTGGAGGCTGGCACAACGTTTCGAGCAGCCGTGCTAGAAGGCGACTGGGTTAAGCAAGGTACAACCATTGCTGAGATAGACTGCACCCTGGCTACATTGCTGACAGGAGAGCGGGTAGCGCTGAACCTGGCAATGCGGCTGAGTGGTATCGCGACGATGACCCAAAGATACGCAGAAGTCATTGAGGATTTACCGGCTCAGCTAGTGGATACGAGGAAGACAACGCCTGGACTGAGGATCCTAGAAAAGTACGCAGCTTTTGTAGGGGGCGCGCAAAATCATCGGATGGGGCTGGATGATGGCGTGATGATTAAAGACAACCATATTGCAGCGGCAGGTGGGATCGGTATGGCCATTGACTATATAAGGAAAAGGATTCCTTACCCGGTGACAATAGAGGTGGAGACGGAAAGCTTGGAGCAGGTGGCTGAGGCGATCGCTCACCGAGCAGACATTATCATGTTAGACAACATGCCCCTTGACCTGATGAAGAAGGCTGTAGAGGTAATCCGAGCAGCTAATCAGCGGATCAAAATCGAAGCATCGGGGAATATCAGCCTAGAGACGATTCGAGCGGTTGCAGAAACTGGGGTGGACTACATTTCGAGCAGCGCACCGATTACGCGATCGCCCTGGTTGGACTTGAGCATGAGAATTCAAATATGACGCTCAAATAGCACTAGCAGTAAAGGTTAATTTACGAAACAGGGGCTTTGATGTCTCTAACAATCATCAGACAATTGGATTAGGCTGATTCAGTGGTTTAGCTAGGGAAACACCTATGACCGATCAACCCAGAGTCGTTCGGCTAGATATGCTAGATCTCGACTATGCCAGGATGGTTGCCGGAGAACCCATCGCCAAAGAAAGGCGGGACAGATTAGCCGCAGCCGGTACAGATACTTTTGACGAATACACGCTCAACCGATTAGAAAAGCAGATTAGCCGCTATCGTTACGGAAAGCTGGGTCAAGAAAGCAAAGACGATATCCTATGTGACATTGGTCGTACTGCTGAATTGTTCGGTCAGTCAGACATGGAAGATATTCACCAGCGGATGCGAGAGACCGGGCGGTTTTACTTGACGGCAGAAGAACGTCAGCAGATCGTCAACTGGATCAAAGATGAGCTGGCTATTGATGTGATGGCTCCTGTCAAATAAAGATGCCCTTAAACAGAGCGGATGACTATCACAGTTTGAGAAGGGTCGCTCCTTAACGTCCTCATTATCCCCCGATAAAAAATGGCTACTGTTTCATCGACTGCGCTTGCGAGTTTGCCTGGATTAGTGGAAGGACTGCCCAATATTTGCGGGTGGGAACATGAGATTGCGGCAGCAGTCGCCCAGCGAAACCCGGTCTTTTTATCACAGACACCGCTAAAGCTAGCAGAGATTTCGGCAGGGTTTGCGATCGCCCTTCATATGCACCAGCCGACGATCCCAGCGGGCCAAAACGGAGAGCTGATCAACAACTTGCAGCATATGTTTGAGCATCCCTATGACGGGGATAATCACAACGCGGGGCCGTTTGCCTACTGCTATAGCCGGATTGGTGATTTTATTCCCGAGCTGGTAGACGAGGGCTACCAGCCAAGAGTGATGCTGGACTATGCCGGTACTCTGCTGTGGGGTTTTCAGCAAATGGGCCGAGAGGACATTTTAGATAAGCTGCGACGGGTGACTTGCGACCCTCAGTATCAGCCCTATGTAGAGTGGCTAGGCACCTTTTGGGGGCACGGCGTAGCAGCTTCAGTGCCGCTGCCCGACGTTAAGTTGCATATACAAGCATGGCAGCATCACTTCGCCGCTATTTTTGGCCTGGAAGCGCTGGGACGAGTGCGAGGATTCTCGCCGCCAGAGATGCAGTTGCCGAATCATCCAGAGACGCTGTATGTGTTTGTGAAGGCACTGAAAGACTGTGGCTACGAATGGATGATGGTGCAGGAGCATACCGTCGAAACGTTGAGCGGGGAGGGGATCGCTCACCCTCATGTCCCTCATCGGTTGGTCGCCCGAAGCACTTCGGGTGAGATTGCGGAAATTGCAGTGCTGATCAAGACACAGGGATCAGATACGAAGTTGGTAGGGCAAATGCAGCCTTACTACGAAGCAAAAACCCTGAGCCCGGTAACCTTAGGCGGCAAGCAAGTACCGCCGCTAGTGAGCCAGATTGCCGACGGCGAAAATGGTGGCGTAATGATGAATGAGTTCCCGAGTGCGTTCAAGCGGGCCTGGCATGAGATGGGTGGCAGCGGGCAGGGGACGGTTGCCTTTAACGGGACGGAATATTTAGAGCTAATGGCCAACGAAGGGATTGATTTAGAAGACTTTCCAAGCTGTCAGGCGGTGGGACAGGCGCGACTGTGGGATCGGATCTCGGGTGAGGTCACGCCTGAGAAAGTGGCTGAGGCGATCGCCCAAGCGCCCGACGATCTTCGTATGACCGGGGGTTCTTGGACTAACGACAGGAGCTGGGTAGAGGGCTATAGCAACGTCCTTGAGCCCATGGAGGACTTAAGCTACCGGTTTCACAATGCGGTAGAGGGCGTAGCTGACGGACAGCATCCGCCTTTACAGCGACAGCACAGATACCGCAATGCGTTGCTGCACAACTTACTGCTGCAAACTAGCTGCTTTCGCTACTGGGGGCAGGGGGCATGGACGGATCATGCCCGGGAAATTTATCGGCGCGGGCTGGCAATCTTGGAGAACGATTTCTAGCTGGGGTCACAGATGGGACAGGAGACTGCTAGCAGCCAGTACAGCAGCGGCTGTGTTTTTATCGTCGATCTGAGATTCTGCTAACAGCAATTTGTACAAAGTTATCGGCGACGGTGAAGTCATTATCGTGGGCGGCAAAGATAACAACTAGGCTGTGAGCTGTCTGTCCGTAAGGATTTGGATAGCAAAGAATACGAAAAGAACCGTCACCAAAATAGCCGGTGCGATCAATTTGGCCACGTTCTACGCTGACGTCCAGCGTCTCTATGAAAGCGTCTGTGCGAGCAAGACAGGTCGCGATATTAGCGCTAACGATGCCATCTCCGCTGGCGATTTCGGGGGTGGATAGCGCCGGAATGGTGGCAGACCCCCAGGATAGGAGTGTGGCAAAGAGCAAATGAGTAGCTTTCATAAATACACCGGAACCTTACTCATAAAAGTGTAGTCCGAGGGACTCGTAGAGATCCACTGTGCAAGGCAGGTTTACGAATGTAGATGGGCGATCGCCCGGCTTCCAGCCAAGCAAAAAGTGTAGAAAATCTTTAAGAACGCCTGAATACACAACCGCTATGCACTAGATAGACCGGAAGATCATGCCCAAGGTCGATGACATGACTAGAGTCAAAGATTGATGATTGCAAAGAGAAATAAGACGTAACCCAAAACCAAATATGACACCCTCGGATAAGACACCACAGTCAGCCGGAGACTGGATTGCTTACTTCGCCCGCTTCGGATATGCAGCAAAGGGGGTACTTTACGGTGGCATTGGGCTTTTGGCACTGCTAGAAGCGCTGGACTTTAGCTCAGGCCAAACGGTCGACTCGAAAGGAGTCCTGGTAACGATTGCCAGTCAGCCCTACGGCCAAGTGCTGCTCGCTATATTAGCCATTAGTTTGACGGGGTACGTGGTGTGGCGATTCATTCAGGCGTTTTTAGATCCTGAGCACAGCGGTCACGACGCAAAAAATATTGCACGACGGGTCGGCTATGCCATTAGCGGGCTGGTGTATGCCAGTGTTGCTTTCAGCGCCGTCAGCATTCTGATTTCTGCATCTTCCGGGGATGGAAAAACCGCTCAAGAGTGGGCATTGACGATTATGCAGCAGCCTTTTGGACGCTGGCTGGTCGGCGCGGGCGGACTGCTGGCCTTTGGCCTTGGCTGCTACTACTTTTACCGGGCGATTACAGCTAAGTTTCGCAAGCATATGAAAATGCACGAGATGAGCGATACGGCTAAAACATGGGCAACCCTTGTGGGCCGAATCGGAAACGCTGCAAGAGGTTTTGTTTATGTAGTAATCAGCGTTTTTGCGATGAGAGCAGCTTGGACGTTTGATCCATCTAAAATTAAGACAACTGAAGGCGCGCTGGAAGTTTTTGAGAACAATCCGGCAGATGAGTGGATTCTGAGCATTTTAGGAATCGGTTTCATCGCCTACGGTATTCATATGGGCTTTCAGGCGGTGTATCGCCGAATTCGGCCAGAGGATTAGGTCAGAAAATTAGCAACTACAATGGGTTCCAATTCCTCTCCAAAACCTTACGAGCGCTGGCTTGAGTACTATGCTCGCTTTGGTTATGCCGCCAAGGGAATTCTCTACGGGAGTACTGGTGTGCTAGCGATACTAGCAGCACTCGACCTTAATCAAGATGAAACCGTGGTGGGATCGACAGGAGCACTGAGAAGCATTGCCAGCCAGCCTTTTGGACGGGTAATGGCAATCCTCATTGCGGCTAGTCTGATGGGCTATGTTGTGTGGCGCTTCTTGCAAGCATTTTTAGACCCTGAGCACAGTGGCTGCGATGCCTCAGATATTGTGCGCCGAATTGGTTACGGTTCTAGCGGTATCGTGTATGCCAGTATCGCCTATAGTGTCATCGAAATTCTGGAAGACTCCGCAGATAGCGATGACAGGTCAGCCGAGGAGTGGGTCTTCATCATCATGAGGCAGCCGTTTGGCAGGTGGCTGATTGGGGCTGCAGGTTTCGTCTTTTTTTGTATTGGCTGCTATTACTTTTACCGGGCGATTAAAGCGGAGTTTCGCAAACGCTTTAAGCTGCATAAGATGAGCGATGGTGCTAAGCGCTGGGCTTCTATTGCAGGCCGGGTGGGTATCGCCGCGCGGGGTGTTGTGTACACGGTAATTGGCGTTTCCGCAATCAGAGCGGCTTGGCTGTTTGACGCCGATGAAATCAAAACGACCGAACAGGCTCTAGCAGTTTTTGATAACAATCCGACGAACGAAGTAATACTCCTCATTTTGGGCGTTGGCTTCGTGGCATATGCCATTCATATGGGCTTTCAGGCAAGATATCGCAGTATTGATCCGTTGTAGAAGCCAAATGTTTTGACTATAGGAGGCGCTTGGCGTTTCTAACGATGCGATCGCTGTTTTCTAGCGCCAGGATCACCGTAGCTAGCCAGAGCGTACCGACAATAAAACCGACGATGATATCGCTGGGCCAGTGAGCCCCTAGCGTGATGCGAGCAGTTGCGATCAGGCCGATCCAGGCTGTGCCAAAAGCGATCGCAATCAGCTTTTCCAACCAGTTGCGCGAGGTGCGAAACCACAGGTAAAAGATCAGGCCGTACATTGTCATCGAGACAACCACATGGCCGGAAGGAAAAGAATGCAGGCCGGGGGCAGCGATCCCATTGGCGATGAGATCAGGGCGATCGCGACTCCACATTCCCCAGCTAATCCATACCAGTGCAAACTGTCCTATGTAGGTGGCAACCGCAGTAGCAGCGATAATCGGTTGACGAAACCAGGCTGTCAGGGCGGTGAGCATCAGGAAAATAGGCAGCATTCCAATCGTATTGCCGGGAGATTCCCAAGTAATGCTGCGAGGAAACGAAAGGGGGGAGCGGCTTTCCAAGATTAGAAGCCATTTCTCATCCCAGGTTTGCAGCCAGGTACTTTCCCAACCCATCGCTAAGCGGGTCATCAAATAGGTCAATAGGGCACAAATACCGAGACCAACGGCAAGCGTCTTCCACCAGTGAGACCAGGCAGCAGGTGGGAGCGAGCGGCTGTCTTTCCAAAACCGATGGGCGATCGCTTTAACGCCAGCAGGTATTGCTGTCTTGGACTTACGCGCCATCTTTCCACCTTTAGCTAAAGAAGTTCCAGCATGTGGGAACTTTGACCCGGCTGGCATCTGCCTAGCGGTAGGAAGCGATGCAGTCACCCCAGCGTCATATTGATCCGGCTGAGGAAATTCTGTAGTCTTTCGCTGCGGGGATTGGTCAGAACCTCGCGGGGATTGCCGGATTCTTCTACCTGGCCTTTGTTGAGGAACATCACCCGGCTGGCCACTTCACGGGCAAACTGCATTTCGTGGGTGACGACCACCATAGTCATGCCTTCTTGCGCGAGCTGCTGCATGACCTGGAGCACTTCGCCCACTAGCTCAGGGTCGAGTGCGCTGGTGGGTTCATCAAACAAAAGAATTTCGGGCTTCATGCAGAGGGCGCGGGCGATCGCCACCCTTTGCTTTTGACCGCCCGAGAGCTGATCAGGGTAGGCATGGGCCTTTTCACCCAAACCAACTTTGCTGAGATAAAAACTAGCTGTTTCCTTACTTTCGCGCTGCGACTGTTTCAGTACCTTTTTGGGGGCCAGACACAGATTTTCGAGCACGGACAGGTGCGGGAATAGGTTGAACTGCTGAAATACCATGCCAACATGAGCCCGCAGTTCGAGCAGGCGGCGACGGCTAAGATTGACTTTAGAGAGGTCGATACCGTTGACAATGAGTTGGCCACCGCTGATGGCCTCTAAGCGGTTGAAGCAACGCAGGAGCGTACTTTTCCCGCAGCCCGATGAGCCAATAATCGCGACCACTTCACCCCGATCAATCTGGCAGTCGATGCCTCTAAGCACAGAAAGATCGCCAAACTTCTTTTGCAGATTAGTACTGATGATAGCGGGTGTGGACTCTGGCATATGAACAGCGGCTGTCGGCCAATGAAGATCTCTTCAAAGCGTATCATCTAGCCTTTTTGCCACGCTTTAGGTAACATTCGTCACTTCTCTGATGCGCCAGAGCGCAATAATGGGCCATTGAGATCAAAAACTTCAGTATTCTCTAGCGCGATAGGCTCTGCGTTGAGTAGGTTAAGAGAGGATGAAGTTTCAGTGGTTTGTTAGGCAGCAATTAGCTGCGAAGTGTGAGGCTATTTAACGATGAAGATGACGCGTGCTGCTTTTGTAAAGTCTGTGATCTTGGGCATGGCTACGGCTGGCCTGCTGGTCGCTTGTGGCGGCGGTGGTGGGGACACCGAAACTGCCAGTGATAGCGGTGGTAGCGGAGACAGCACTTTATCGGTGGGTACAGAGCCAGGGTTTCCGCCCTTTGAGTCGATGAGTGCCAGCGGTGAACTGGAGGGCTTTGATATTGACCTGATGAATGCCATTGCTGAGAAAGCAGGCAAGACCGTCACGTTCGAGAGCCTGCCTTTTGACGGGTTGATTCCAGCTTTGCAAGGCGGCTCGATCAATGCAGCCATCAGTGGGATGACGATCACAGACGAGCGCAAAGAGACCGTTGATTTTTCCGATCCTTACTTCAAGGCGGGGCTGGCGATCGCCGTCCAAAAGGGCAATACCGAAGTCAAAACGCTAGACGACCTAAAGGGTAAAAAGATTGCCGCGCAGATTGGCACTACTGGCGCTGAGGCGGCTAATGGCGTCGAAGGTGCAACGGTCACCACTTTTGACTCTGCGCCGCTGGCTTTGCAGGAACTGGCAAATGGCAATGTCGATGCGGTGGTAAATGACGCCCCGGCGACTTTGGATGCGATCGCCACTGGCAATATCCCCGGTATTGAAGTGGTTGGCGAACTGCTCACCGAAGAGTTCTACGGTATTGCCATGCCCAAAGGCTCTGACAACATTGAGGCAATTAACAAAGCCCTAGAAGAAATCAAAGCTGACGGTACCTACGCAGAGCTTTATCAGAAATGGTTTAATGCAGAGCCACCAGCTGACATGGTCGAATAGCCCTCAGCTAGAGAGATCCCAGGCATTACCTGACCCTTCACTGGAGCTTTCGTTTTGTGGAAAAGTCATTGGGCTACGTTATTGCCGCGCTGCCCGCCCTACTGCAAGGTGCGCTGATCACTTTGCAGCTCACAGCCGTCGCCGTCATCTTAGGATCTATTGGCGGCATCGCTTTGGGCGTTGCGCGGCTGTCAAAAATTTGGCTAATCCGGCTGGCGGCGAGGGTATACATCGATTTTTTTCGGGGTACGCCGCTGCTGGTACAGCTCTTTATGATTTATTTTGGCGTCCCTCCTTTAGTCAGGTCTATCGGCATTGACTTTACGTTCAATCAGTGGAGCGCAGCTGTGGTGGGGCTTAGCCTAAACTCGGCAGCTTATTTGGCAGAAATTGTCCGCGCGGGTATCCAGTCAATTGAAGCAGGGCAAAAAGAAGCGTCAGAATCTTTGGGGCTAGGGCCAACTCAGACCATGCGCTACGTGGTTTTCCCGCAGGCGCTGCGCCGTATGATCCCGCCGTTGGGAAATGAATTTATTACGCTATTAAAAGATACGAGTCTGGTGGCGATTATTGGCTATCAGGAGCTGTTTCGCCAGGGACAGCTAATTGTCGCGCGAAACTTTCGAGCCTTTGAGATATGGTTTACCGTCGCCTTGATCTATTTGATCTTGAATGTCATCGCTTCTCAGGCGTTTTCCTTGCTAGAGCGCAGAATGAATCCGACAGCCAAATAACTTCATATGGCTGAATAGCTACAAGTTGTTCTGCGCCGAGTGCCCGTGGGTCAAAGCTTTCCCAAGATCAAAATCATTGCAGTCGGCAAGGTCAAAAAACCCTGGCTCAGAGACGGGATTGCCCTTTATGCAAAGCGTCTACCTGAGGTGGAAATCATTGAAATCAAAGACAGTGACAAGGAACGGGAAGCTGACAAGCTAGAGAGCTTAATCACCGTGCAAGATCGGCTAGTGATCATGGCGGAATACGGCAAGATGCGCGATTCTATAGCGTTTGCGCAGTGGCTGGGCAAGGAGGCTTTTGGGACGCTGGTACTGTTTATTGGCGGGCCGGAGGGGGTGAGCGATCGCCTCAAAACTCGCCCCATGATCAGCCTCTCAGCCATGACCTTCCCCCACGAAATGGCGAGACTCATGCTGGTCGAGCAGCTATACCGAGCAAAAACGATTTTACAAAACGGTAGCTATCATAAGTGATACAGCAATCAACTTGATTAGCGTGAAATTCAATGGCCTAAAAACGATATGCCATGATACGCATAGAAGTGACGCCCAGATTCACCAAAAGACTGCGGGCACTGAGCAAGCGCTATCGGAACATCCAGAAGGATGTCGAACCAATCATAAAGGACATTCAGCAAGGTAGCTTCGCAGGTGACCAAATATCCGGAACAAACTATGTTGTCTTTAAAGTTCGCGTTAGGAATAGGGACATTCAGAAAGGCAAAAGCGCTGGATATAGGCTGCTCTATCAAGTTGAGTCCCCAACCAATGTCTTATTGCTGACGATCTATTCCAAATCAGATATAGATGACCTCAGTACCCAGATAATTGATCGAATAATCGCTGATCACAATGACACCGACGAGTAGTCAGCGATTCCCTTTCAGACTCAGCTATCCTAAACATCTAGGCAATCGCGAGAAGTTCTATGAGAGCACTGGAAGTCAGCGGACAGATAGACGGTCAAGGTCGATTACTGATCGAACATCTTCCATCGCCGTCTAATGGTTCTGGAGAAGTCAGAGTCATCGTCTTATATCCTGATGAGGATCAGCTTGAAGAAAGTGACCCAGACAATATGCCAACCGCAGAAGTGGAAGCTGACCTAAGAGCAGCCTTGCAGGAAGCCAAAGACGGACAGAGAATGTCACTCGACCAAATGTGGGCTGAGCTAGCGGAAGAGCAGACCCTCTCTCAGAATCCGCAAACGGACTAGCTATGGACTAGCTTAGCCTTCACATCGTCTGCGCTTTGCCGCCACTGGCCTTACTCAAAAACTACTTCACGTATAGCCCTATGACTTTACCCATATCACTTGAGCCGGAAGGAGCGCATCCAATAGACGAAGAAGTAGACTTAGACGATACACCTACTGAAGAAGTTCTAGCTAGCCTGAAACGTTCGATGCAGCAGATACAGGCAGGAGAAAGAATTCCCCTCTCAAAAATTTGGAAAATTCTGGCGGAGGATGATACCGAAGTAGAAGCTAGCTAAATTTAAAGATTAAGACAGCTTCGTTTTGACGATCGCCTGCACCTTACCACCGTCAGCTTTGCCCTGTAACTTTTTCATCGCTGGCCCCATGACTTTGCCCATATCGCGAGGGCCGCTGGCACCTACCTGTGCAATCACTTCATCGATAACAGCTTCGACTTCCGCATCGGAGAGCTGAGCGGGCAAATATTCCTCTAAGATCGTCAGCTCTTGCGCTTCTTTATCAGCGAGGTCTGGGCGACCCGCGTCGGTGTACTGGGTGATGGAGTCGCGGCGCTGCTTAGCGAGCTGGGTGAGGACGGCGAGTTCTTCTTCCTCATTGAGGTCTTCGCGGCCTTTCGCTCGAATTTCGCTTTCCTTTTCGAGGATGACTTTTTTGATGCCGCGCACGGTCTCCAGGCGCAGCTTGTCTTTGGCTTTCATCGCCGTTTTGATTTCGTCGGAGATGCGATCTTTTAAGCTCATGAATGTAACGTCATAAAAAGGTCAGTAGTCGATAAAAAAGGAGGACTCGCCAGTTGACGCGCCCTCCTTTCTAAGAATTGAAAGTGAATGCGCCGGAATCAATACTCAGGGACTGAGGGGTCGATTTCGCGGCTCCAGGCGAGAATGCCACCTTTGACGTTGGTGCCCTGAATGCCCGCTTCTTTAAGAATAGCGAGCGCTTTGGCAGAGCGCCCCCCCATTTTGCAGTGGGCCACTAGCTTATGACCGTTGAGCATACCCTGGAGCTTGAGAACGCCATCACCGTTTTCAATTTCACCCAGGGGGATCAGCGTGGAGCCTGGAATCCTAGCAATTTCGTACTCGTTGGGATTGCGGACATCCAGCAAAAAGTAGTCGTCTTTGTCACTGTCGAGCAATTCTTTGAGTTCGCTGACAGACATTTCGGGCATGTCGGCGGCCTGCTTCGCTTCTTCTTCTGCCGCTTGAGGAATGCCGCAGAACTGCTCATAGTCGATCAGCTTGTCGATTACCACGCGATGTTCCTCGGGCGGGCGGCGCAGCTTCAGCTCTCTAAAGCTCATATCTAGCGAGTTGTACACCAGCAGTCGTCCGCTCAGCGTTTTACCCTTGCCCAGAATGATTTTGATCGTTTCGGTGGCCTGAATGACGCCGATCATGCCAGGAAGAATGCCCAGCACGCCACCTTCTGCGCAAGAAGGCACCAATCCCGGCGGCGGTGGCTCGGGGTAGAGGTCGCGGTAGTTCGGGCCTTCTTCATAGTTGAATACCGTCGCCTGTCCTTCAAAGCGGTAAATAGAACCGTATACGTTCGGTTTATTTAACAAAACGCAGGCATCGTTGACTAAGTAGCGAGTGGGAAAGTTGTCAGTCCCATCGACGACGATGTCGTAAGGCTCGAAAATCTCCAGGGCGTTGTCAGAAGAGAGCCGAACTTCGTGAAGATCAACCTGACAGTAGGGATTGATTTCGAGAATACGGGCTTTGGCAGATTCGATTTTAGGTTTGCCGACCCACGAGGTACCGTGGATCACCTGGCGCTGAAGGTTGGAGTGATCGACCACGTCAAAGTCGACGATGCCAATTCGACCGACCCCAGCGGCAGCTAAATAGAGTAATAAGGGAGAGCCCAATCCGCCTGTGCCTACGCAGCAAACGCTGGCAGCTTTGAGCTTTTTTTGACCTTCGAGGCCGACTTCGGGCAGGATCAGGTGACGAGAGTAGCGTTCATACTCTGCCTTATCGAGTTGAATTTCTTCCAGATTAGGATTCAGCATGGTGTTTGAAAGGATTGAATAGGGGGCTGATTGCAGCTAGCGAGAAAGGCGAAATGAAAAATATTTAAGCCGAAACCGGCATTCGATCCCTAGCAGAGGGGGGAGAAATCCTCATGGCTTCTGGTTGAAACTGATGGGCTGAGTCTAGCGCCCAGTTCTGCACATCCACGGCATGACCGCTACGCACTGACACAATAACGTAGGCATATTCAGGCCAGGCGAGGACGCGATCGCACTCCGAAGGCACCGCCTCATGGTCAGGGTGAGAGTGATAAACCCCAATGATACTCAGCCCCTGCTCCCGCGCCTGTCGCTGAGTTCGCAGCATGTCTTCAGGCGCTATTTGATATCGCCGCCGCTTAGTCTGGGCTGAAGCCGTTGAACGCTCTGCGGGAAATGCCTCTGCTGTCCATTCATTGTCGAGCGGTACTATTTCCATCAAACGCTTTTGCGATTCGCCTTCCTCCTGCTGAATTTCGCCCACCATCAAACCGCAGCACTCCTCGGGATAGACCCGCTCCGCGTAGGCTGAAATGGCTGCAAGTTGTTGAGCAGAAAGGGCTAAAACCACAGCTTTAAACTAGAACGGCTTGCTTTTGCAGAAACGCCCCTAAAAGGCGTCGTATCCAAGACTTTATATATTAAGCCACTGGGCTACGGAGTAACCATGAAATCTTTCAAAAGCTGATCGACGACTTTATCCATAGCCACTGAGCGAGAGGCTTTGAAGAGGAGGCGATCGCCCGGCTGAACCTGCGCTTTGAGATAAGCCGCCAGCTCCGCATGACTGGTAAATTGCTGAACAAACACCCCCCATGCACCAGCAGCCAGCGCGTTTGCTTCAGCCGGATCGGCTAGCGTCAGCATCTGATCAATTTCTAGCTCTGCTACGGTCTGGCCAATGTGGCGATGCAATTCTATTGACTGATCCCCGAGTTCTTTCATTGTGCCGAGGACGGCAATGCGCCTGCGACCGGGCTGATCGGCCAGCAGTTGTAAAGCTGCAGCCATTGATTCGGCCCCTGCGTTGTAAGTTTCGTCAAGCAGGAGGACGTCGTTGGGTAAGCGATGGCTTTGAGCGCGTCCTGCGGGCATAGAGACGGTCAAGCCTGAGGCCAGCTTGCGCCAGTCGAGACCTAGCGCTTCAAGGGTAGCGATCGCGCCCAATAAATTCAGCGCATTATGCCGACCGGGCAAGGGCAAAGGAATGCGCACACCCTCAATCAGCAGCGCATCTTCCGATAGCTGCCCGCAAATATCGCCGCCTTGCAGTCCGTAGGTAATTTGCTGAGCCGACCAAACTTTGGCAGCGGTTTCTATTAGCCGCGCATCATCATGGTTGAGCACGGCAATGCCGCCTGTGGGAAGTTCTCTGAGCAATTCACATTTGGCCTGGGCGATCGCCGCCCGCGATCCCAACCGGCCAATATGCGCTGTCCCCACATTCGTAATCAGCGCCACATCGGGCTGAGCAATTCCGGTGAGCAGCGCAATTTCCTCGGGGCCGCGCATCCCCATTTCAACGACCGCATACTTGTGCTCAGACGTCAGAGCCAACAGGGTTTTAGGGACACCAATCTCATTATTGTAATTGGCTTGGGTTTTCAGCACCGGGCCAAAGTGAGCTAGGGCGGCGGCGACAATTTCTTTAGTGGTGGTCTTGCCGGCAGAGCCCGTAATTGCCACCAGGGGCACCGCCTGATGCTGCCGCCACCACCGACCTAACGCCTGATAAGCCGCCAGCGTATCTTCGACTTCCAATCGCGGGAGGGCAGCGTTTTCTTCAGATAAGGCTCCTTGCCGGACGACGGCAGCAATCGCCCCTTGAGCGATCGCCTGCGCCACAAAGTCGTGACCGTCAAACGTTTCCCCCGTCAGCGCGACGAACAGGTCACCGGGCCGGACAGTGCGGGTATCGGTTGTGACGCCTGTAACCACGCAGCTAGAAATCGCTTCACAGGCTTGAGGATTAGCAGCCAGCACTTCCGCCAGAATGCCAAAAGGAGCGCTAAAGCCGGTCATAGTTAATCCAGAAAATTGAGCTGAAGGTCACGCTGATGATACCAAGCGGGTTGCCCCCTCTGAGCAGTAAAACCCTGAAGACTGTAGCTGAGCGGCTATCGGTCGGGGATCAATTACGGCTTTATCCCCTGCTCACGCTTTATCCTCTGCTCACATAGATACGGACAATGTACGGAACAGCAAACGTAAAAGCTTGATAGGTTAGCTACCTGCAAGGGCACATTAACTTAGCGCAAGTATCACTAAAACTTGATGCTTCTGCCGGATAGCCGAATCCATTCCACGGTCGTCAAAGGCCAACTAAGCTTTATCCCTACGCTGAATCATGATCCCGAACAGCCGCGCTCTCACCCGGAATACTTCCCTCGGCTCAGAGGCTCCCGCTTCTACTCAAGCAGCAACAGCTTACAGCGATCGCCTGATGGACGATCTGTTTCTGGATGTGGATCAGATTTTAGACGGTGATTTGAGAAGCACTATCACGGTCGCTGAGAACCCACCCAGGTCGCTTAATTCCGCCACACACACGATTCAACTCCCGGCGGGCTTTGTCCCTAAGAGCCCAGCCGATATCTACCGCGCTACCGTCGCCGCTAGCCATCGCCAATCGACGGGCTACAGCGGCGGGCGACCGGTAACATCCGGGCGGGGAGCCAACGGAGCCACTATGCAGTTGGAGGCTCTCCGAGGCACTGCAACTGCGACTAAAACCACAGGCACTGAACTGTACAGCCCCAGATCGGAGCAAGCCGCACTAGCGCCAATTCAGTCAGTTTCCAACTATCTCTATCCCAATGAGTCGCGGCCAGATACAGCGCTTGCTCGCGTTGACCCTCAGCGTGACCCAGTGGCTATTCAGGCTCACAGGCAGGTATCGCTCCCCTTTTTACTGATGGGTGCCGCTAGTATTGCGGCGACCGGCATTGTGGGGCTCTGGACAATTGGTCAGAGTGTGACTAACGGCGGCAGGCTGCTCTCTTTCAATGGCCAAGCCTCGATGGCAGCGATCCCCAGCTCAGACCGGGCATTCCTGACCTACTTGCAGCATTCGCTAGAGGTCATCAGTGCAGGAGAAGTGAAGGCCAACGGGGCTAACGCCGCGCTGCCCGCACTGCCTACGGTAGCTACGCCGAATAGCGCGCTATCGCCAACGGGTACACTGCCCGGCTTGCCGACAGCCACTCCGACTAATGCCAAAGCACCTGATGCTATTGAGCGCGTATTTGTACCGGTGTATCAAAACGGTCAGAATGCCCAAACAGGAACCTCTCTACCTTCAGCAGTAACGCCCAGAGGGCAGCGATCAATCATCTCCGTACCGATTGCGACGGCACCGCTTCCCGCTCGGGCTCCTGCCCCTCCCGCCGCTTCGCTGCCCGTTCTGCCGGGTAGCGGCAGTTTGCCGGGTGTGCACGTCGCCCCCCCACCCAGTAGTAATGCAGCGCTAACTGACGTTACGCCTGCTGCTGACCTGGCGCTGGTAGGCGTTCTCAATCTGGGCAGTCAGTCTGCGGCGCTGTTTAATATTGACGGGAGTTCTCAGCGGGCCTATGTGGGCGATCGCATTGGCGTCTCCGGCTGGACTTTGGTCAACATCAACGCTCAAGATGTAGTCGTTCGGCGTGATGGTGAGGTACGCTCGATCTATATTGGTCAAACGTTCTAATAACTTTTGACGCTATGAGCTTATTTGATGACCTTAGCCGGTTTCTAGAGACGCGGCTTGATGAATTTTTGCGGGCCAATCCGCATTTGGAACTGCGGGCGTTAGAAGATCAGCTTCGCGGCCAGGAGGAAGATGCGCTAGCCCTGCTCGGCAACCTCAACCGCCGCGAAAAGCAGCTAGAAGACAGCATTTTGGAAACTGCTCAAGATATTCAGCAGTGGCACAGCCGCGTCGCTAAAGCCAAAGCAGCCAACCGGCAGGATTTAGTCGGCCCCGCTCAAGAGCGCGAAGCCGCCTTACTACGCCAGGGAAACCACCTTTGGGGCCAGATGAAGGGCGTCAAAGAACGCATTGCTCAAACCAAAGAACTGCATCAGCGGGTGAAGACTAAGCGGCAAGAGGTAAAAACCAAAATCGCTCAAGCCGCTGCAACGCCCAAAACTTCTACTGACTGGGGTACAACTGGCTGGAACCAAAGCACCTACAGCTTTAATCAATCGCTCGATCCCCTCGACGAAAGCTTCCGCCGTTGGGAAGCCGAGGAAGAACTCAACGAGCTGAAGCGCAAGATGAATTCTTAATTAGCTACCTACTCCCAGTCGCCCGAGACCACGTCTACCGCTTCGCCGTCGGCAGTAACCACTTCTAAGGGCAAGCTTGCCAGCTCATCAACTCGGTCAAACTGGACGACCTGGACGCCGGTAGCAGCGGGCTCGACAGTCATGATGTAGCGATCGCCCTGCCAGGCCAAATCACTCACCCGGTGATTGAGCAGCCAGGTTTCAGCGCGATCGCCCTGATTAATAGCCTCAGCCGCATCGCCTTCGTAGCAGCCCCAAAGATCGTCTGCAACCGTCCACAAACCTGACAAATTAACAGGCTCCATCCGAGCGCTTAATCCATAGGTCGTAAAGCTAATTACCTGATGGTTCCAAAACTGATTCGAGGCGTCCTTGAGGGGATCTCCACTTAGCGCTTCGTCGTAGCGAACATCAGTGCCGAGCTGTTTGGCTTGCTCCGCAGCGCTAGGTCTCTGCCAATCGGCAACATCCGCGCAGACTTCAAAAGCGAGATCAGATCTCTCTTCAACACTTTCTTCAGCCGCCTGAGCCACCGACTCCGACGGCAAAGAATGGCTGGCCAAACTAGCCGACGTCGGACTGGGACAGCCGGAGATGACATAGCCTCCCAGCATCACGATCCCCAACCGCTGTAGCTGCTTTAACTTCTTTTTCATGCCCCTTTTCTCCCGCACTTAGTTAACACTCACTCACCATTCACGCAGTCTCATACTTACGGGCCGATCTGATGCGACTAATCGACAGCATCAGCTCACTTTAATGACAATCTTGCTAGCGTCGGAGCCACAGCCTTGAAGCGACTCGCTTGCTCAAGCGCACTTATCGGTCAATAGAACTTTATGAGTAGCTATAAGCAGCTCATAGCTGATTGCGCTAATCAACTATGCAGGGTTTTTCTATTCAGATAAGAAAAACCCTGTCCCCTTATTCCTGGCAACGAAAAGCTAAAGCCTGGAAAAGACGATATTCAATACCTAAAAACTTGAAGTGATTTGGCTTTGCCCACCAATCACCCTGCTTGACCTGACAGCTTTGAGACGATGTAAAGCGCTTTCCCGATGCAAAGCCTGAAGTCTCGAACGAAGCTATCAACAAAAGACAGATAAAGGCTATTCGACTGCTTACCTCAGTTGCTGCGAGCGATCACGCTGCGGCGGCTTCACATAGGTCAAAGGGGCCGCTACCTAATCTCATAGCAATCTAACAGTAGCTATAAAGTAGCTGATTCAAGCAAGAATTTAAGTCACTTGCGTATCAAACTTTGCCAAAGCTTTACTACTTAAGTGCCCTTTTAGAGACATGAAAGCAAGCATTGGCACAAGCATCAGAACCCCGTAAGCGGTATTCAGGAACTTGCTGCCTACTATTATCTACAAATTGGTTATTTTTACCAGGGTTAAATGGGACAGTTTATAGAAAACGTAACAACTGTCTGCGACAAATAAAGGACATGGATTGCTGCCGGTTGAAACCGGTCAGATACCTCCGTGATTTCATCAGTATGCTGAAGCTTTTTAGGCACTCGATGCACTTGCAGGTCACCTCAGCGAATCAGTTTAGAAACCACCGCAGCAGGTGCAAATAAGCTCTGTAGCCGCTGCAGCGCATCACCCCCCGAATAAAACAAGTCGCCCTTGCCAAGTAAGCTCGCCGCAGCGCCTTGTTTGCCGCCTAAGATAATCGCAGAGTCGGCATCGCTAGCTGTACGCAGGGCGACTCTGCCGGGCAGGTTCGAGCGAATGAGCGGGGTAACCACTTTGGCCTCGGGTCTTTGGGTGGCAATTATCAGATGAATACCGGCGGCGCGGGCCATTGCGCCTAACCGTTGAATCTGTTGTTCGAGCGCTTTGGCCGCCTCTTTGTCGGCCATGAAGTCGGCGTATTCGTCAAAAATGCAGAGCAGTCGGGGCAGGGGCTGCTGCGCTTTTTGGTTGTATGTGGCTAAGTCGGGGCAGCGGCTACGCTCAAAGCGCTGATAGCGACTGTCCATTTCGATGACTAAGCGTTCCATCAGGGCGATCGCATCTTCCTTAGTTTTCACAATCGGCTCATACAGCCAGCGCATCGTCTCAAATTCAGGAAAGGTGACTCGCTTAGGATCAACCAGGGCGACCTGAAAGTGGGTAGGATCGTGGCGGACGATGAGGCTGAGGAGGAGCGATCGCAAAAACTCGCTCTTGCCGCTACCGGTCGTTCCTCCTACCAAAAAGTGACAGGTATTGGGATCAGACAAATCAGCTTCAATTAGCTCGCCGTCCAAATTCACGCCAATGGCAATTTTCGCCTGAGCGCTGTTTGTTTCAGTCTGCTTGTAGTAATCCTGAAAAAACGCTGTCTGCCGGTCGGGGCGTGGCAAGTCGACGCTAATGTAGCCAGCTTGAGGAGCCATAAGGGGCGCATTTTCCAGACCCAAATGCACTCGAATGTCGTCCTCAAACTTGAGAATTGAGCCTACCCGCACGCCTAATTGAGGCTTGAGCTTGACGCGGACAAAAGCGGGGCCAAGCGCCGAACCCAGATAGTCTACACCGACGTTAAAAGATTGCAAAACTTCTACAAGCTGCATCGCCATCCGGTCAGTGGCGGTGTCTGTGGTCGAACCGTTTGCCGTTGCTGATCCGGTTAAATCCGTAGGCGGTTGCGTAGGCTTTTTCTTTGACGACTGCTTTAGGGGCGCGGTGCTTTGCAGCGATTCGACCTGAATGGAATCAACTCGCAAGGATTCAACCCAGAGTGATTCAACCTGTACTGGTACCGAAGAATCCACTGCAAAGGTTTCTGCAACAGTGCCGGTGACTAAAGGCGGAATATTCTCTAGCAGAGTGGGATCAGGTGGTAGTAACACTGCTTGCATAGCAATGGCATCCGTCTCGAAATAAGTTTGACACTTTTTTCTTTGTGGGCAAATGTCGCACAGTGCTAAATGAGGCGTCTTAGGCGGCGGGCTCGGATCAGAAGGTTGCCACGCCAGCCACGATCTCATCTGCTGTAGCTTAGACGGTATGAGCTGATGTAAGCTTTGCTCCAGCTGATCCCAGGAATATTCAACGCCTTTCCAGTCGGGGAGAACGCTGTAGACGGCAGAGTTAATATTCACCTTTAGCTTTTGCTTGAGCATGTAGCTGTAGAGGGCAACTTGGGCAAGCTGCGCGGCGGGATCGGTGGCCTGATAGGTTTTGTACTCAACTACGCACAGGCGCTGTTGGGCAAAGTCGTATACCAGGCTATCGAAGCGCCCTTTGACGAGTTGGCGATCACCGTTCGGCAGCTCAAACTCAAACTTAACTGACAGTTCCTGAGCTAAAAACGTCTTACGAATAACGTCCTCTGGCTCGCACAGTGTGCGGTTGCTGACTAGCAGCTCTGCCCAGCGCCGAATGAGTCCGGTAATTCCTTCCCAAAGCTGATTTAGACTGGCGACCTTACCCAGGCTGTCTTTAATCGTTTCTTGCACGAGCGGGAAAAATATCGTGCGGTAGAGCTGCTGCTGGATTTGCTGCGCCACGGTTTCTGGGTTTAGCTGGTTGGCAGGGGGGATGAGAAGAGTGGCGATCGCCTCATCCGAACAAATGCGATCTACACAGTCATCACACAGCTTATGAAACGCTTTGCCAATGCCACCGCCCGACGAATCCGATGCCCGAAACATCGTCATGCCGCCTTCGTGATGCCCCAAATACATCAGCCGAGGACACTCAAAAGCCAAACGCACCTTTGTAACGCTGAGTGATTTTGGCAGTTGGGAAAAAGGACTCATCAGCTCAGGTAATCGGCGCTTATGAAAAATGTGGGCAGTTGGTTAGGCTAAGCAGTCTATGGCGATGGCGAACAGCTAGGTGGGGACGTAGCACAGCAGTTGGTTTTCTGGCTTAGCGTTTGGGTCTAGCATTTGAATTTTATTAGCCTCGCATAATGAATGAATTAGGCTGACTATAGCGGCTCCCTCAAGCGCTGGAAACTGATCTTGCGTACTCTCTACCAGCGCCTGCATTCCCATTAAAGCTTGCGTAGTCATCAGATTCAAAATGTAGTGCTTCGCTGATTCAAGGACTGAAATCTTTCCGTTAGATGTTCTACGGCCACCACCGTTAGTTGAGACAACGCCTAATTGCTGAAGTAGACTGCAAGTAGATAGAACGTCGCTTTCCCGCACGAGTGCCTTTAGTTCTTTTACATTCGGCGTTTTAGCACCGATCACCAGCTCACCGCCTGCTGCCGCATTTACCAGCCGGTGGTAAGTTTCTAGATACTGTACTGACTCTAAATCTGGCTTAATATGAGTATTCTTCTTCGTCGAGAAAATCTCTTGGAATAGCTGATAGCCTTTATTTTTTGCGGTACCTAGCTTTTCTTTTCGGATGAGGTAGATGTGATCGCGCACCCTAGCCTTGACCATTTTCTCGCAGGCTTTCATCACATCGTAGAAAGATCGGAGGTTACTGTCCTCAGTCCAAACAACGCAAACCCGCTCCGAGTGCTGGGTGAACGAAAAAAAGCGCGGTCATTGCTGACTAGGTTATTTGTACCAGAAATCATGCCAACGCTGAGAACCACTCAAATAACAAGCGCGCAGTGACATCACGGCTTCAGCGCCTTGCTTAGACCAGAACATACCCGAT
>JBBQAC010000102.1:0-14152 GCA_038315915.1 Phormidesmidales cyanobacterium | reverse complement strand
CCGACCGAGAGTACTACGATTAAGGCAATCCCACCGTAAAGGGTCAGCCCTGGGATCACAGTGGCCCATTCTCGGTTGCTTGGCGTACTAGGCATGTAGAAAGGGCGATCGCGCGTCAGCCACAGCGCCAGCCAGTAGTTGGCAAACAGTACTGCTCCGTACAAGACAAATGCCAAAACTGCGCAGAGTACGCTCCAGCCCAAACGCAGCTTAAACAGGCTCGCAAAGCCGGTAGAACTGAACCACCAGTACTCCGTCAGCCAGTGAACTAGCGTGCTTGAGCAAGCCATTAGCAACAGGCTAATACCGAGCAGCCACCACCAGCGGTTGATTCGCGGCAAATAGGAGGAGGGGTCGCTGGCAGCCGGACGGTTGGAGCGGGGTGATTTCACAGAAAATTATGATGAATGTGTAAAGAGGCGCTGTAGCGATCATGAGGCATTGGATCAACAAATGACGAAACCGGCTTGAATATTTAATCTGATTTAACTTGGGTGCTGACACGGAGGACGTATGCAAAGATAAGGGCTCAGGCCCCATATTCCTAACGCTGTGAACAATCGGGTTAGCCGCTCAAGCCAAACTTTCCATATTGATGCTTTGGCACGATATCGAAGGGGACGGGCTACTGCCTCTGGAGATTTGTCAGGCGTATGAAAAGAAGCTGCGGGCAAATCCTGCTGATCTTTGCTGCCGCCAGCCTCGTCTTATAGAGAAGCAATGGCTCTGTGAATGCTTTTTGAGGTCAATTGTTCACTCTTCCGAGGTCAATTGTTCACTCTTCCGAGGTTGCTTTGCCCGAACAAATGATTTTCCACTGGGGGTGGGAGGAGCCTTGGGCGTGGATTTTATTGAGTTGAGCGGTCAGGCGTGACTTTTCTCCCTTGGAAAGACCCCACAAAATATGACGGCTCTCTGCATATAGCAGTGCCATCGTCAGCCCCACGCAGAGCGTCAGCCCAATCGCCGCCGGACGATTGAAAATAATCATGGCGCGCACCGCTGCCCAGGTAAAGTACTCGCGCAGTTCCTGCAACTCTGGTCTTAGCCACCACAGGCTGAGCGTACCCACACTCAGCCACAGCGCCAGACACATCCGCCACCAGGTGCGCATCATCGCCTGTCGTAAAGACTCAAGTTCTTGGGCTCGATCAGCAGGTTCGCGCTCTATCACAGATCCATCTGCCTATTTTTACAGCGCATTAGGCGCAGAATCAGCCGGTTCAACGAAGTCACCGCCATCAAAGTCATCGCCATCGAAATCGCCTTCAGAACGACTGCGCCACCAAGCTAACAGCGTGCTGGCAATAAAGATGCTGGAATAGGCACCAGCAATGAAACCCGTAATCAGCGCCAGGGCAAAAAACTTAAGCGATCCGCCGCCAAACAAGACGATGCTGAGCAGGGTCAATACCGTTGTCAGCGTCGTATTAATAGAGCGACCTAAGGTTTCATTAACCGAATCTTCGACGATTTGATTGATTGGACGATTAGGATTTAGCTTTAGTGTTTCGCGAATACGGTCATAAATGACCACTGTGTCATTTACTGAGAAGCCCACAATGGTCAGCAGCGCCACGATAAATAGGCTGTCGGCTTCGTAGCCAGCCACCAGCCCTAAAATAGAAAATATGCCCAAAGTCACTAGCAAATCGTGCAGCAGCGCGACGATGGCAAGGACGGCGTAATCAAATCTAAATCGCAGGCTGAGGTAAGCCGCAATGAGCGCAAACGCCACTAGCAAGGACAGTAGTCCCGTTGTGAGTAGCTGCTTACCGAGGACAGGGCCAACGGTGTCGTTTTTGGTCGAGGCCGGATCGATGGTGCCGATCGCCTCTGCCAACCCGGACTGAAGCTGATCGCGCTGATCCACATCGAGATTGCTGGTGCGAACCACAACCGTTTGCCGGTCGTCACCCGCAAGCTGAACGCTGCCTGTGAGACCTTGCGCGTTCAGCACCTGCTGCACAGCAGATGTTTCAAGCGGGTTTGCGCAGTTTGCGGCTACGCTACAATCGCGGGTGAGCTGGAGCCGGGTGCCGCCAACAAAGTCGAGACTGGGCTTAATCGGTGCGCCATACTGCTGCCAGGAAAAGGCCATTGAGGCAATACCGACTAAGATAATCACCCCGGAGATGCCCCACCAGAGGGTTCTTTGCTTGATGACGTTGAGTTTCATGTGAGCGTGCGCATGGGTTAAAGCAGTAAGCGATGAGGCCAAGACAGGTTAGCTACTGAGCACTGGGAGAAGTGCCCTTTGTGCCTTTGGGCAGAGTATCAATACCAGGACAAAACAGGTTGGGCTTACGGAACTGAGGAAACCCAATCGTGAAAAATAGCAGCGTCCGGCTACAGGTGACCGCTGTAAACATACTGATGACGACGCCAATTGCCAGCGTTAGCGCGAAGCCTCGCACCAGCCCGGTGCCTAAAAAGAAAAGTGCTCCGCAGGCGATCAGCGTAGTAACGTTACTGTCTAAAATGCTGGAAAACGCGCGGTAAAAGCCAGATTCTACGGAGCGATAGAGTGTCTTACCGGCTCGCAGTTCTTCCCGGGTGCGCTCAAAAATCAGTACGTTGGCATCGACGGCCATGCCGATACTGAGAATAAAACCCGCAATTCCTGGCAGCGTCAGGGTCACGCCCAGCAGGTCATAAGCCGCCCAGGTCAGCAGCGCGTAAACGACGAGTGCAATGTCAGCCAACACTCCGGGCAGCCGGTAATACACGGCCATAAACACTAGCACTAGCGCCAGGCCGAACAGCGCCGCGTAAAGACTGCGCTGTACGCTATCCCGGCCTAACGTTGCGCCCACCGTACGGTTTTCGACAATTTCTACCGGGAGAGGCAATGAGCCGCCACGTAGCTGAATTTCTAAGTCACGCGCGGATTCAGCGTCGAACCGGCCAGAGATAACGGCGCTCCCTCCAGCAATCCCGGTCTGAGCGTACTCCACGTCTACAGCGGGCGCACTGATGAGCTGATCATCTAAAAATATGCCGACGCCACGTCCGGTGCCAGCAATATCGCGCGTGAGCTGAGCAAAGAGGTCAGCCCCTTCAGCGTTGAATTCGATCACGACTTCCCACGCGCCACCGGGGCCACCCATTGGCCGAGCAAGGGCGTCTTTGAGCTTGTCACCGGTCAGATCGGATTTGGCAAATAGGGCGAGGATGTCTTGCTGGGTGCCAGCGATCGCTGCCTGATTAGCGGCGATCGCCCCCTCATCGCTCGAATCAACCAGCGCCTGCTGCTCGGCTAACTGCTGCTGACTGATCTGCTGCAAGGCCGCTAGCTGACCTTCGGTTCCTGGCTTTTGATCGCGAAACTCAAGCTGAGCCGTGCCACCGAGCACCCGCTCTGCCTTTTCAGGATCGCTCACACCGGGCAACTGGATCGAGAGCTGATCTTGGCCGACGCTTTGCACCACCGCTTCTGAAACCCCTAGGCCATTCACCCGGTTTTCAATCACACGCTGCACAGCCGCAAGCTCTCGTTCACCTACTTGAGTAATTTGCTCGTTGGGCATCACCTGCATAGTGAGCTGCGTGCCGCCACGCAGGTCTAGCCCTAGCTGAGTAGGGACGTTCGTGATGATGATGACTGCTGCAATCACAAGCGCCAGCAGCGCAGCCAATATCGAGCGTTGCTTACTCATAGAGTCCATTGAGAAAAAATATTATGAGCCCAGTGCAGTTAAATATCCTAATACCAAACTGCCTCAGTCGCTACGATTGAGGCAGAAAGATTGATGAATTGTGATGGGAATTTGCTCAGGGGAAATAGCTATCCTACAGGCGATTCTGCATGATTTTTTCCACCGCTTCTTCGATTTGCTCAGGCTGAACGATGGTCAAATCTTCCAAGCCCTTGTTGTAAGGCGTCGGAATATCTTGTGAGGACATCCGCAGCACTGGCCCGTCTAGCTCATCAAAAAAGCGATCATTGATAGAGGCAATAATTTCCGCCGCAATGCCGCCCGTTCTCATGCACTCTTCGACGATAATTACCCGATGCGTCTTCCGAATCGACTCGCCAATCGTTTCGTAGTCAATCGGCTTCAGCGAAATCAGGTCGATTACTTCCGGGTCATAGCCCTTTTGCTCTAGTGATTCGACTGCCTTCATCACGTGATAGCGCATCCGTGAGTAGGTCAAGATGGTCACGTCTTTACCTGAGCGCACCATTTCCGCTTTGTCGAGTGGCAAAGTGTACTCATCCTCGGGCAAATTTTCCTTATTGAAGTACAGCAGCACATGCTCGAAAAACAGCACCGGGTTGTCATCGCGAATGGCCGCTTTGAGCAGGCCCTTGGCATTGCGAGGGGTAGAGCAGGCCACAATCTTGAGCCCAGGCACGGCCTGAAAGTATGCTTCTAGCCGCTGAGAATGCTCCGCGCCGAGCTGTGAACCCACGCCACCGGGGCCACGGATGACGATAGGAATTTTAAAGTTGCCGCCGGAGGTGTAGCGCAGCATCCCAGCATTGTTGGAAATTTGGTTGAAGGCCAGTAGCAAAAAGCCCATGTTCATGCCTTCGATAATCGGGCGCAGGCCGGTCATCGCCGCGCCAATCCCCATGCCGGTAAAGCTGTTTTCGGCAATCGGCGTATCCAGTACGCGCAGTTCGCCATATTTGTCGTACAGGTCTTTGGTCACTTTGTAGGAGCCGCCGTACTGGCCGACATCTTCACCCATTACCATGACGGTTTGGTCGCGGGCCATTTCTTCGTCAATCGCTTCGCGCAGGGCATCGAATAAAAAGGTTTGTGCCATTGGGAGTTTAAAGAACTAAGGGAGAATGAGCGGGAAATTAGTCTTCGGCAAAGATGTACTTATAGAGGTCAGCCGGGCTTGGATCTGGGCTTTCTTCGGCAAAGGTGAGCGCATCTTCAACGACGTCGGTAATTTTGCTGCGGATGGCCTTGAGGTCGGCTTCGTTGGCCAGCGCCTGCTCCAGCAGATAGGCTTCAAATCGCTTGATCGGGTCGCGATCGCGCCAAAACGTCTTCTCCTCTTTGGGCCGCAGTTCATCAGGGTCGGCTACCGAATGCCCCCTGTAGCGATAGGTCAAGCATTCCAGCAAGGTAGGCCCTTCACCTGCCCGGGCTCTTTCCACAGCAGTCTGTGCCGCCGCGCGCACGGCCAGTACGTCCATGCCATCGACTTCATAACCTGGCATACCAAAGACACTGGCCTTTTTGTAGATCTCCGGCTGAGAGGCGGCGCGCTCATGTGCCATCCCAATCGCCCACTTGTTATTCTCTACAACAAAGATAATTGGCAGCTTCCACAGCGCAGCCATGTTCAAACATTCAAAAAACTGGCCATTATTAGTCGTGCCGTCGCCAAAGAACGCTGCTGTTACCTGGTCGGCGCTGGCGTCACCCATCGCATCGCGCCGATAGCGGCTTTGAAAAGCAGCCCCCAACGCCACCGGAATGCCCTCCCCGATAAAGGCAAAGCCGCCCAGCATATTATGCTCTTTCGAGAATATGTGCATCGAACCGCCCCGGCCCTTGCTACAGCCGGTTTCTTTGCCGAACAGTTCGGCCATCACCGCGCGGGCGCTGACCCCGGCACTGAGCGCATGTACATGGTCGCGGTACGTGCTGCACACATAGTCGTCCGAGCGCATTGCCTTGACAACGCCAGAGCAAACCGCCTCCTGGCCATTGTACAAATGCACAAATCCCTTCACCTTTCCGCGCTGATAAAGCTCGGCACACTTGTCCTCAAAATAGCGACCGAGCAGCATATCTTCGTAGATTATCAGCCCTTCGTCAGCGCTCACGGGAGAAGAAGACGTCTGAAATGTCGGCAGTGGTCGTTCCTGAACCATAGAATTTGTGTCCGTGTGTCCTTTAGCAGCTATATCAAATACTGATTATTCGCTCAAATTGTCAAACAAGCAAACCATACGTCTCACTCGTGGTATGAACTGTTGCCGCCTGTCAGTTAGCCAAACTCAGCATTTCCCTTTCAGTCAGGATAGTTTCGTAAATAGTTTTGCGATGTAGCTCTGCGCACTTAAGCGATGAATCAATCGAGCTTTAATGAGCGATATTCGCTTAATCATAACTGGCATCGGCTCAGACCCTGCTATTAGGGGACTGAACCGGCCCGCTGAAACAAGCGAGTGCATCTGGTAGGCTACAGAGTGATTGGTTTGCTCATTTGCCGTGTCCGTTTGCCGTATCCGCTAGATAGATGGCTGTTAGATAAATAACGCTTAGCCTTACAATCAAGTTTTCTGGCAAGTTTTCTGGGTTGTTGAGCTTCCGGCTCGAAATACGCTACGTTTGATAGCGATTGTAAAGGGGCTCGTTATCTATAGTATCTTCAACTGATAAGACGCTAAACAGGGCGATTTTAGTCAGCGCTAGTAATGGTTAGATCAAGTCAGGCGTAACGTGGCAGCAAAACAAAAGGAACTATTCTCACTGAAAGCGAGTGGTTTCTACGGTTTGAGTAAAAGATTGGCTTAAAGGCTGGGGATATCAACAGTGCGAATTCCGCTGGACTACTATCGAATTCTGGGACTACCGATTCAGGCGACGGCTGAACAGCTCAAGCAGTCACATCGCGATCGCGCCCTTCAAGTCCCCCGCCGGGAGTACTCAGAGCTGGCCATTGACATGCGCCGCCAGCTAATCGACACCGCTTACGCTATCTTAGGCGATAGCGACCGTCGGGCTGAGTACAATCATGAATTTTTAGCGAAAACTAAGCCCGCTGGCGATCTCGAAGACCCCGAAACTAACGTCCCTACCGTCGAAATTGAGGATCAGCAGCTCGTGGGCGCACTGCTGATTTTGCTAGAGCTAGGTGAATACGAGCTAGTGCTGAGACTCGGTCGGCCTTACCTCAAGCGCGACGCCCGTACTTTGGAAGGCCAACAGCTCAAAGAGCAGGCCGCTCTCCCCGATATTATCTTGACTTTGGCGGTGGCTTGCCTGGAGCTAGGCCGCGAAGAATGGCAGCAAAACCACTACGAACATGCTGCCGAATCTTTAGAAACAGGCCGAGAGCTATTGCTTAGAGAAGATCTTTTTCCAGTCCTACGGGCCGAAATTCAAGCTGATCTCTACAAGCTTCGGCCCTATCGCTGTTTGGAATTGATTGCTCGCCCGCTGGAGCAAAAGCAGTTCAGGCAAGAAGGCGTCGCCCTGCTAAGAGGCATGTTGCAAGATCGCGGCGGCATTGACGGCGCAGATGATGATCTTTCTGGACTCGGCGTGGATGATTTTTTGAGATTTGTCCAGCAGCTACGCGGCTATCTGACTGCTGCCGAACAGCAGGAAGTGTTTGAAGCCGAAGCGCAGCGCCCTTCAGCCGTCGGTACCTATCTGGCGGTATATGCGTTGCTGGCGCGTGGGTTTGCTCAGCATCAGCCGGCCCTCATTCGCCGGGCCAAGCAGATGCTGCTGCGGCTCAGCGGTCGCCAGGACGTGCATCTTGAGCAGGCTGTTTGCGCAGTGCTGCTGGGCCAAACCGAAGAAGCGAGTCGGGCGCTGGAGCTTTCTCAGGAGTACGAACCCCTGGCTTTTATTCGTGAACATTCACAGGGTGCCCCTGATCTTTTGCCTGGGCTTTGTCTGTATGCAGAGAACTGGTTGCAGCAGGAGGTTTTCCCCTTTTTTCGCGATCTCGATCAGGCGCAAGCGACGCTCAAGGATTACTTTGCCGATAGCGCTGTACAGGGCTACCTGGAAAATCTGCCGCTAGAAAATGAGCGCGATCGCCAGTCCGCACGGGCTGGCCAGTCGGCGGGCACTCAGAGCTTGAGATCTCGTCGCAGAGAGAGAACTAGCGCTGCGGCTATGCCCATAGATCCAGCCGCTTTTGGTCAATCGGCTGAGTCCGGGGGCTATGGCCCGCTGGATTCAGCTCAGATGGGTTCGGGCGATCGCCTCAATGCAGCCGGTGCCTCTGGTACTGCAAGCGTTGCCGCCATTTCAAAAATGTCACCGCTGGGGCAGCTCAATAGCAGCGCACCAGCGGAAACAGCATCGCAGCCTACGACTGACAGCGGAGAGGGTCAGCCGCTGAGGACGCGCAGTCGCCGCCGAACTCCAGGTAGTTCGCCCAAGTGGGGCAGAGTCGCGCTGGTGGTTTTAGCGGGTGTAGTCTGTTTGGCGCTAGCGCTGGTAGTGGGTAGAGCGGTTCTGGGCTTGGTCGGCGGTAGCCGTGACTCTTCAATAGAGGGAGAACCGCTGGATATTGAAGTGAACCAGGCTCCGATTGAAACCGAAGTGACAGAGACGACGCCAGCCGTGGCTCCCGATGACGCGGCAGGGATTGCAAAGGCAACTATTGAGCAGTGGCTAGCAGCTAAAACGGCGGCGTTTTCCAAAGCGTATGATACCAGCGGGGTGAACAGTGTTCTGACCGGCACGGCCCTTAGCGATGTCGAAGAGAAGCTACAGGGAGCGCAGAGAGATAACTGGTACGCCGACTATACTCACGGCTCCGTCGAGATTGTGTCAGTGGAGCCTGAAGACGCCACCGACGCTGACCGGCTGTCGATTCAGGCGCAGGTTAAAGAGGCTGCCGCTTTCTACGAAGGCGATCAGCCCACCGAAGAATATGATTACGACCAGGTGATAACGGCTGACTACGAACTGGTGCGCCAAGACGGGCAGTGGTTGATTGATCAGATTGCTGATAGATAAGCGATGGCAACTGCCTGACTGAGGGCGCTCTCGTGCGACGAACCTCCCCTGGCTACCGCTAGAATCAGGTGAGCGCGTTTCTTGTAAAATTGTTGTGATCGCACGAACGGTTGGGTAAGTTTTGGTTGAGCCAATTGAGCGCCCACTAAGTTAATTGGACAGGGAGCGCCTCAACTGTTCGTAAATATGTTTTGATAAGACTTCCGTGTGAATAAGTCGCCAGCGTATGCAAGTGCAGAGTCCCCCTACAGTCCCACCCCCTTCTACGCCGATGCTGATCAATCAGCTGGGCAATCCCGATGGGATTCCTGGCGAATGTTCCAGGCGCGCTAAAACACAGATTGACTTACTCCTGCTGGCGATTGAGGCACTCGACTTAGGGGGTGCTGAAGCGATGTTGGCTGCGGCTAAGGAACTGGGCCTGGAAGAGGTGATTCGCGGTCGTGTCAATCTATGGCGGCTGCGCAGTAGCAATCCCCTTAGGCGTTTTAGCCAAAGACAGCCGATGGCGCTGGAAGAGGGAAAGGCGCTGGTATTGATCACGTGCTTTTTGGCCCGTCGCCTGACGGTGCTAATTCGTCAGTTGCTGCTGGGCTATCAGCAGTTGAGCGATCAGGATCTGACTTTTGAGCATCACTTCAGACTCTCTGATTATTTGGCCCGGTTTCGCTCTCACTTTCGCGCCCGCATGAACGATAAGCGTACCAGTGTGATTGCTTACAGCACGGACGAAAAGCTGAACGCGCTGGCGCTTGATCTCTTGACCAAGTTACTGTTCTGCACGGGGACAGACGGGGCAGATCGCCTTTGGGTGAGCCTTTTTGATGGAGAAGTATCATGACGATTCGCAGGCAGTATCAACTGCCTAATTGCAGCTTGATTTTAGACGGGCTGAGTGTCGATCCGACGCCGGGAAACGAAGCGGTCATGTCGGTATTGGTGAATGCTGAGTGCCGGATCAGCGGATTGGAGCGATCGCTCAATGGCGGCTACGAGTTTTTTGCAGCACTGGTACGGGCGGTCAGCCAATATGCTCAGGAAGTTTTGAGCGGCTTTGCCCATCCCCAAGTCGTCGAGGGAGGGCCGCTGCTGGTGCATATCAATCCGGGCGATCGCCCTTACCACCATCTGGTCGTGCAGCCAGAAATTGCCGATTTGGGCTCTTCAAGCGACGGCAGGGCGATTGATATTAAGCTTTCAGCCGTGCAGCTATTCGATCTGGCCGAAGCGGTTGACCAATTTTTTGACGATAGCCAGACGCTGCCAGAGTTGGTACCTGCACTGGCCCCGCTGCCCCGCCGCTTTGTGCGGGCCGATGAGCCCTTGAGCGATCGCGCCCTTCCAGCGGCCTTGGGCATTGGTGGCCTGGTAGCTGCTACCCTGCTGATCAGCCTGCTGCCAGTGCCCAAAGTGCGCGAACCGGTGCCGGAAAGTCAGGCCAAAAAACCGGCTGAAGTCACCTCTGCTGAGGCTGAGACTACGCCTCCTGCCGGTGATGGCACCCCGCCGAAGCCTGACGGTATTGCGTTGGCGAACCTCGAAAGTCCGCTGTGGAAAGAAGCTCCGGAAATCACAGATGAGGGTGAGCTGGCGGCGCTTCAGCAGCAGCTAGAAGACCAAATCGAAGAGAATCTCGATCCGGCAGCTCGCTTTTCAGATCCATTGGACTATCGAGTGGCGGTCAATGAGGCGGGTGAAGTCGTCGGCTATCAGTTTAATAACGACGCGGCCCTGCGGGACGTAGAGGAGACGCCGCTGCCTGCGATCGCCGCTGCCGCTGCCAACGCCCAGGGGCTAGAGAAAAAGGCGATCGCCCAGTACCAGGTTGCTTTTGACAGCGATGGTGTGGCAGTGAAGCCCTGGCAAGACAGCGCCTCTGCGACGACGCTCACGCCCGACGAGCCTGTTGCGGAAGTCGCTGAAGCGAAAGCGCCTGAAGCCGCCAAGAAGCCGCCCAGCAATACTGCCAGCACGACCTTTACCGGTGAGCCAACCGCCACGCTGCGCAGTTTGGGCGCGGTAGAATCTCTCAACAATCAGCTTCGCCGCACCCTTGTCGAAAACCGCGAGCAGCCTAGAATTGGGCAGACGGCGGCCTACCGAGTACGGGTCAACGAAGACGGTACGATCACTGGCTATGAGCCGGTTGATCAATCAGCGGTTCAGTCGGTAGCGGAAACGCCTCTCCCGGCCCTGGTCAAGTCTGTGCCAGCGGAAACACCGGCAGTCGACTATCGTGTGGTCTTTACAGAGCGGGGCGTCATTGAAGTCAGCCCGTGGGAGGGCTGGAGCTACTACGAGTAGCGCCTAATTCCTAATAAGTTCTTCCAGACAGGGCGAATCTAAGCCATTAGATTTATGATCGGCTAGGATGCTCAGCGGGGAGATGAGTTTGTGATCAATCAGCCGGAATCGACGAGTGCTGGCCCAGATGACGGCGTTACTGAGTCGCAAACTAGGTCGGGTGCTTCAAACTTTTATTTGCCCCGGCCCGTTTTGAAGCGAGGCTTAGAGGATGTTGGCCCGGCGATCGCTCCTTTCGATCCGGCCAATCCTCATTCGACGGAATATGCTTCCCCCCCGCCCGGTTCTGGGCAGGCGGCGATCGCCGATAGCGCTCCCGGTTCTGAGCTGCCCCCACCGCCACGCCGAGGACTGCTCAGGCTTCCCTATTCACCGCTGTTAGAAAGACTTGCCTATGTCGCGGCCTTTGGCAGTACGCTGATGGCGGCCTGGTTACTGGGCATTCTCGTCGCTCAGATTTTACCGGGTAGCTTCGAGCGGCCCCCTTTGCAGGAAGCCGTGCTGCGCAAATCTAGCCGTCTGGCTTCGCGGCTGTGGCACTTTCCTCAGCTCTGGCAGTCTCCCACAGACGAGATCCGGATTGAAGCGATTCCTCTGCCCGAAACGGGGCCGGTGCTCGCGCCGGTGGAGCTATCGCCAGTGGAACGACAGCCGCTAATCGACGAGCTAAATTCTATTGAAACTGAAATTGTCACCCTGGAGCGGCGGCTGCAAACCCTGGAAAAGCTATTGGGAAAGCCAGCCTATCAAGGAGCCGATATTAATAGCCGCGTCAGCTCGCTCAGAGTCGCTATCGATCCCCCTGTGCGCCCAAAGGTAGAAGCTGACTACGCGCCTATTCCCAGCGATCCTACTGAGACTTTGCTGTCAGTCGTCAACTTGAAAGTCACCCTTCCTAGCGATGCGCTCTTCGACCCTGGGCAGGCCGACCTCAAAGACGCTGCGCTGCTACATCAGGTGCTCGATCAGCTCGTGAACTATCCGGGTGCGACGATTTTGATCCGCAGCTATAGTGACAATCAGTCGACGACGACAGACAGCCGTAAATATACCCTCGCACAGGCTGATGCCCTCAGCGATTACCTTCAAGCGGCACTGCCGGAAACCTATCGCTGGGTCATTTTGGGTAGCGGTCAGGCATCGCCAGTTGCCAGCAATGAGGAGGCTACCGGACGCCAGCGCAACCGCCGTATTGAAATATTAGTCGACAATCGAAAATAACCCGCATGAAAATAGTTTTCTTTGGCACGCCTCAATTTGCAGTGCCTAGCTTAAAGCGGTTGCTCGCCCACTCAGATTTTGAAGTGCTCGCTGTCGTTACCCAGCCTGATAAGCGCCGGGGTAGAGGCGGCAAAGTCACTCCCTCTCCAGTGAAAGCCATAGCCTCACAGCAAGCCTGCCCGATCTGGCAACCTGCCCGCATCAAAAAAGATGCTGAAACCCTAGCTCAGCTCAAAGCGCTACGGGCAGATGCCTTTGTCGTTGTGGCCTATGGTCAAATTCTCTCTCAAGAAATATTAGAAATGCCGCGTTTGGGCTGCGTCAATGCCCACGGATCGCTTTTGCCTGAATATCGTGGGGCTGCGCCTATTCAGTGGAGCTTAGTCGAGGGCAAAACTGAGACCGGCGTCACCACGATGCTGATGGATGCAGGTATGGACACCGGCCCCATGCTGATGGAAGAAACCGTTTCGATTGACCTGATGGATAATGCCTGGCAGATTGCCGACAAGCTCTCCGAGCTGAGCGCTGCCCTTCTCCTGACGACGCTGCAAAAGCTTCAGCAGCAGATGATTCGTCCGGTGCCTCAAGCCGACGAGCGAGCGACCTATGCCCCTCTGATCCAGAAAGCCGACTACGAACTGGACTGGTGCAAAAGTGCCAAGGCTCTTCACGACCAAGTCAGGGGCTTTTATCCCAGCTGCTTTGCTTCGTTTCAGGGCAACCTGCTGAAGGTCAGCGCTACAGTACCGCTGGGCCAGGCTTACTGGCACCAGCTACCAGCAGAGCTAGCCGCGATTCGAGCGCTCTACGAAGCTGCAGAAATAGCTCCAGAGGCACCGCCGGGGACAGTAGTGGCGGTGCTGAAAAACTACGGCCCGGTGATTCAAACGGGGAGCGATCGCTTGCTACTGTCCGAAGTGAAGCCAGCAGGCAAAAAAACGCTCTCAGGCTGGGAGTTTGCCAACGGCAGTCGGGTCGAGGTGGGCGATAGAGTTGACTCACTCGCTAGCTAATCGGTAATTTCAGTGACCTGGCGCTGTCGGAACAGATCCATTGGACGGGCGTTAGTGGGCAAACTAGCACCGTTGAACTCCGGGCAAGTCAGTTGGCATCTACGATTACCGATACAGAGCAGCAGCGCCGACAATCTTACGAAGCGCTGCTGGCGGAGTGCTGTCACTACGAAGGCGTTCTGCCGGTGTTGATGCAGTACCGGCCCTATTTTGAGGCGCTTCCCAGTGTTCGTAGGCCGCAAGAGAGTATGGTGGTGATCCCTTTACCGAATGTGCGCAGCCGGGAGGTTTCCAAAAACGGTGACATGATCGACACCCGCTATCGCATTCGGCAGTTGCCCTGCGATATCGTCCTGATGATGTGCGACCCAGAATGGAAAATCAAGACCGGTATTGAAATTGTGATGTTTATCCAGAGGCCGGGTGAAGATCTCTCTGACTTGCTCGGGCGCTGGCGGCAAACTCAGATCGCCCTCGGTCAGGGCGTAGAGTGGCTGATGCCCCGGCGGTACAAGCATTTACTCGCCGAGGGCACCGAAACGCCGCATCCCCTGTTTGTAATTTTCACAGCCGCAGATGGCCTGCTGGCAGCGCGAGAAAAGCGTATCCTGCGAGGGTTGACTGGTGCTAGCTTACCGGTGGCGACATGGGCACAGTCCCAGGCGGCTGAGGGCGTACCCGCTGCTTTTCAGCCTGCTCAAGACTGTAGCCCAACGTCGGAAAGCGGACTCTGATTCGCCTCAAAAAAACAGTCCTCAAAAGGTTTATAAACCTCTTGAGGACTGCAAAATCGTTGATTTACTGAGAAAGCTGGTGACAAGACTCGAACTTGCGACCGGCTGATTACAAATCAGCTGCTCTACCAACTGAGCTACACCAGCAGGACTGTAATTGTATCAAACTTTGTGGATAAACATAGGCAACTTCAGATTTGTT
>JBBQAC010000208.1:0-8507 GCA_038315915.1 Phormidesmidales cyanobacterium | reverse complement strand
ACTGTGTGCAGTTCACTTTTCTCTGATTCACTCAATCGGACGATGTATCGTTTTTGCATAAAGCCCTCGTTCGCTTTATCCTAATCTCGCTCATTACGACACTCTTGCCAACCCTCATTCTTAGCCCTGACGCTCCACTAGAACCTTATGAACAACAATGGCAACGCTCTGAACAAATGCCTAAATGGGACATCACCATCGTTCCTACATAAACGGTACTTTATTTATTGGCGGCTCCCTTAGCCTACTTAGGCATGATTATGGGCCAGGGCAGAATTGAAGTCCAGGGACACGATGTTTTTTGGGCACGCTATCTAGACTGGGCAATTACTACCCCTTTGATTTTGTTTAGTTTATCCCGGCTGGGTGGGGTAAGAGGGCCAATTTTGGGGGGTCTCTTAGTTTCTAACGAGCTGATGGTTATCACCGGTCTTTTTGCTGCGCTATCTCCTACCTCGCCTGAGTACACCTGGTACATTATCAGTTGCGCTTTTGAGCTAGCCGTGTTTGCGATTATTTACGGGCCTATTGCTAGCGCGGCGCGGCGTCAGCACAGCAGTGTGAGCGGTCGCTTTGGTCAGGCAATGTACTTCTTTACGGCTTACTACGTCGCCTACCCAATCGTTTGGATATTAGGGGCCAAAGGTCTGGGGTTCTATGGTACGCCGGTTGAAACACTGTTGATTGCGCTGTTGGATATTATTGCCAAGGTAATTTACGCCTACGTTCTGCTTAAGGACAAAGAAGTTCTCAAGCGTCGCAGCGGTAGCAGAAGTGCCAAATACGCGCAGTCTGAAGGGGCCTGACGCGACAACTTGTCTACAGGGAGCGGATACTGAGTAGAGTCAGTGTCAGCCTGCCATAGTTCTTCCCTTAGGCGGACTGTGTTTACGCATAAAAACGAGAAGATAGTAAGCCCAGCCATTTCCTGTAGAGATACCATGACTCAATCTGAAGCGTTCACGCTTGGCGTAGAAGAGGAGTATCAGGTAATTGACCCAGAAACTCGCGAACTGTCGAGTAAGGGTGAACAAATTGTGCAGGCAAGAGCGACCTCTGGCAAAGAGGAAAACCCTATACAGCCGGAAATGCACCGCTGTCAGGTGGAAATTGCGACGGATATTTGCCACACGTTAGCTGATGTCCGTCAGGCACTGATGGTTGCTCGCCGCAACGTTATCCAGGCAGCCAAGGAAAACGACAGTGCTATTGTCGCTGCAGGTACCCATCCTTTTTCTAGCTGGCGCGATCAGCAGGTCACTGATAAAGAGCGCTATTACAACCTCGACGATACGCTTCAGCAACTCATTCGCGAGCTAATTATTTATGGCTGTCATGTCCATGTCGGCATCGAAGATCGTGAGGTAGCGGTTCAAGTCGTAAATCGCGCTCGAATTTATTTACCTACACTGTTAGCGCTCTCGGCTAATTCGCCTTATTGGATGGGAGAAGAGACCGGCTATGATAGCTTTCGTATGGAACAGTGGTGCCGATTACCGGCTGCTGGGCCACCGCCACTGTTTCAAAACTATGATGAGCACGAAGCGGCGATCGCGCAGCTAATCGACTATGAAATTGTAGATGATCCGACGAAAATCTACTGGGATATCCGGCTTTCTAAGCGCTTTCCGACGATTGAGTTTCGGGTGGCAGATGTGTGTGCGACGGTGGATGAAGCGGTGTTGCAGGCGGGGCTGTGTCGGGCGATCGCACAAACCGCCTATGAGAATGTGCACTTGAACACACCCTATCCCCATGTTCATACATCTACGCTGCGAGCAGCAATGTGGCAGTCCGCTCGCCACGGCCTCAGCGGTCACCTGATTGACTTTGAAGCCAGGAAAACCTGTCCGGCTTCGGAAGTTGTTGTTAACTTGCTGAACAAAGTCCGGCCAGCGCTTGAGCAAAACGGTGACTGGGAAGAGATTTCTGAGTTGGTGAGCCGTATTCTCAGGAAAGGAAATGCGGCGCAGCGGCAGCGACAAGTACATAAAAGGACTGGTAGCTACGAGGCGGTAGTAGATGCCTTAATCGAGGAAACGGCTAAGGATACAGTTGCGGTGTAGCAGCCTCATTCTGCAAGCCCTTTTTGGCGCTGCAACCGACCGGCTACTATTTTGTGAGCGGGCAGTACCGGACTTAGCAGTACCTGACTTAAAATACACTCAGCCTTACAAGTGCAAAACCCTCTATGAGATACCTGTCAGTTTTTCTGTTTGCTTTGCTTGCGATCGCGGGCTGCTCCGGAAACGATACCGCCCCTTTTGAGCGATCGCCAGATGAGGTCGACACATCCCCCAGCGAAATTCCAAAGGACGAAGCCAAAGGCACAGAATCTGATCCAGCCGACCTCGTCAGCGACAACGCAGATATCGAAGGGGCTAACCAGAAAAATGTCAAGTTAGTGGTCAATAATCAAACGACAGCCGGTCAAATCATTGTCAAAACCGTAGCCACAGCCCGCGATGGCTGGGTCTCTGTTCACAAAAGCCGTGAGGATGGCAGCATACGCTTGCCTGAGAGCATTGGGGAAGCCCGTGTTGATGCGGGTGACAGCGAAGGCATCGTCGTCGATTTATGGGAAGCGCCCTACGTTGGCGAAAAGCTATGGGTGCTGCTGCATGTGGATGCGGGCGAGCGAGGGATGTACGAGTTTCCCGAGGAAGACGTAGCCGTGAGTAAAAACGGCGAGATCATGGCCAGATCTTTCCAGATCAAAGGCGAAGAAAAGGATGAGGAAGCAACAGAATAATACATAAAGGTTCATGCCAATGCCGTGGACATTTTTAGCAGACACAGGCATAATAGAGATCCTGCGGGTATAGCTCAGTGGTAGAGCGTTTGCTTCCCAAGCAAAATGTCGCGCGTTCGAATCGCGTTACCCGCTTCCTTCTAAAAGCCTTGAAACTAAGCGGTTTCAAGGCTTTTGCTCTTTTGTGACGAAGTTTTTAAACGTTACGGCATTCTAACCTATGAACATTGGTTGGACGTATTTAGGTGGTTTTAGCCAGTTTATTGGGGTACAACTGGGGTACAGATTTGGCCCTGTACCCCAGTTTTTTACGATGGCTGACCCAGTAAAACGTCGGAAAGCTGCTAAAGGAACTGTCAAAATTAAGAACTCCCGTGGATGGCTCCAACTGGTTTTCACCTTCGACAGTCGCCGCCGTTACCTTTCGTTAGGGGTTGAAGATAGTAAAAATGCTCGGGCATTAGCTCAGATGAAGGCCAAGCGAATCGAGCTAGATATCCTGTCAGGTAATTTTGACGAGACGCTAGCTAAATATAAGTATGGTGCTTCTGGAGATGCTGTCAAACCCCGAAAGCCTTCGCTAGCAGAACTGTGGGATAAGTTTATGGACTTTAAGCGACCCCAGTGCTCACCAAACACCATGCGCACTATGTATCTGACATTTACGAACTATGTGAGGCAACTGCCTACCCATGATTTGGATCGAGCTTCTGAAATCAGGGATTATGTCGTAGAAAATTTTCCGCTTAATTCTGGGAAACGGCTTATTACACGCTTTTCGGCTTGCTGTAAGTGGGCTATGAAATCGGGACTGATCGCTGAGAATCCTTTTTCAGGTATGGCAACAGAAATTAAGTTGCCGAAAACGCAAAAGATTGCAGGATTAAATCAGATTGATCCCTTTTCTTTGGAGGAACGAGATGCGATCATTCAGGCGATTGAAACGGATCAATTTCGCCCAGCCAGTTCAGCATTTACTCACAGTCAATATGCACCGCTAATCAAGTTTCTATTTTTTACGGGATGTCGGTCTTCTGAAGCGAGTGCTCTTCAATGGAAGAACATCTCTCAGGACTGTGCGCAAATTACGTTCGACCAAGCAATCATTTTGACAGATAACGGTATGCGCATTCGCAAAGGATTGAAAACACAGGCAAGCAGAAATTTTCCTTGTAATGAGTCTTTGAGAACCTTGCTGCGCTCCGTTCGTCCTGAGTTTCCCAGGTCAGATGATATGGTGTTTCCATCGCCAAGTGGAAAGCCTGTGAATCTCAGTAATTTTAGAACTCGGACTTGGAAAACTGTTTTGACAGGATTGGGTATTCCTTACCGAAAGCTTTATCAGACGCGCCACACATTTATTACCCATGCACTAGAAACTGGAAAGCTAGATGCAAAAGATGTTGCCCGATTGGTAGGAAATTCACCAGAAGTCATTTACCAACACTATGCAGAAATAGAGGGCTTGGCGCTGGGCAAATTTGGACAGTTGTTGTCAGTTTTTGGGATGGTCTGGGTCAGAGTTTTTGGTTTACTAGGCATCTACTTTGGTTAATTTACCGATGAGCCCCTGAAATAGGCTATAGCAGTCGGACATTTGTAATGGAATCGATGGATTTTGGGCCGCTTCGGAATCGATCTTCAACTAGGTGCTGTCCTGGGAGCGACCGCCTGCATTGAGACTAGGCAAGACCAGTTTGTTCAGACCGTTTGCAACCTGAGTACATCTAAACTGGCACAGCCCGTCCGGGTCGGGTGCGACGGAGGCGCTTGGAGGTGGATGCGCCAATGTCTCCTGCGACATGAATTGTAGGCGAAGCCACAGTGGATTGGGGCATGGTGAATATTAAAAACGCTACATCGCTGTAGTGATCCCGCTTTCCTATTGTTGGTTCATTATGGTTAATGTAAATGCTTGGGTAACCATGACATTGATAAATCGGAAATACTGGTTTATTATTGGAATAAGCGGTAAATCCCGGCCACGAAGCTACGCCCTTTTGGGGGCTCCGCCGGAAACGCCACACAGGACGCCAGGTTGCTGGCAAAAAATCTCGTAAACCCCGCAGCGCAAGTGGTTTAAGGATTTTTCTGTGTTTTGACCAACTATTCGCCCCGTTTCAGACGCGAATTGTCATGCTATCTACGAGCAATCTCTCGGCTGCGCAGGCTGAGAACTATTTCGTCAAAGATGACTACTACACCGAGGAGGAGCAGCATGAGGCTTCGTTTTGGTTAGGGGAGGGTGCGGCTAATTTAGGGCTGACTGGCACAGTGGAGAAGGCGGTGTTCGGTGAGCTGCTGGGCGGGATTGGGCCGAATGGTGAGATGCTCGCGGGAAAGGAAATTGACCTGAAGAAGCGGCGGGCGGCAACAGACTTTACCTTTAGTGCGCCGAAAAGTGTGAGCGTTGCCGCCTTGGTGCAGCAGGATGAGCGGGTGTTGGCAGCACATCATCAGGCGGTAGCAAAGGCGTTATCTGTGTTGGAGGAGCGCTATGCGCAAACAAGGATTTCAACTGAGATGGGACGGCAGCGGGTAACAACAGGGAATGTGATTGCGGCGGTTTTCCCTCACTCGACGAATCGGGAGGCGGAGCCGCAGTTGCATAGTCACTGTGTGGTGATGAATGCGACGCAGTTGCCAGATGATCGGTGGTTTAGTTTTGCGAATGAGGGGGCGATCGCAAACAAGAAACTCCTGGGCCAGATCTATCAGAACGAGTTGGCGATCGCCCTCCAAAACCATGGCTACATCATCGAACCAAAAGCGCACGGCCAGTTCGAGCTAGTCGGCTACTCACCAGAACTGCTGAAGCTGTTCTCAACCCGCAGGCAGCAGATTGAGTCATTGGTAGCGCTGTGGGAAACGGAAGGTAAAACGCTTTTCAGTGCGGATGGAAGGGTATTGAGATCGCGCCTAGCAATCTATGAGGCGGCAGCGTTGAAGTCTCGTAAGCGCAAGCCGACACCAATGCAGCCAGAGCAATTGAGACGGGGATGGAATGGGTTGCTTCAGTTGGAGAATCTGGCGTTGCCAGCACTGCCAAATTCCAAATTAAGGGAAGGTGGTGAGCAATCAATTAAGTCGCAGATGGCAGCGGGTGTTGAGGCGGCTGGAGCAGATGCGATCTCCAATTCTGAACTTGAACTTGCTATCCAGCATTGCAGTGAAGGGGAATCGGTGTTTAGACGAACTGCGCTAGAGCGGTTCGTGTTTGAGCATCAGCTGGGGCAAACCAGCTTTGACCAGTTGCACCAGGACATAGAGAGTAATCCTAAGCTGGTTCGGATCGATGAAAACCGTATGACGACGCAGGCGGCGATTCGGCTGGAACTAGAGACGATTCGGCTGATGCAAGAAGGACAGGGGAAAGTAGAGCCCATTGCATCCCTCTCTCAAATCGAGCAGCAGCTTTCGGATTCGCTGACGATAGAGCAGCGCCAAGCGATAGAGCAGGTGATGACAGCGCCGGATGCGGTCATGGCTTGGCAAGGGTCGGCGGGTGTGGGAAAGACTTATGCGCTGAATGAGGTGAGGGCGATCGCTCAATCACAGGGCTATCGAGTCAGAGGCTTTGCACCCAGTGCTGAAGCTGCTCATACGTTGGGCGAAGCGCTGAAAATCAACACGAGTACCGTTGCAGGACTATTAGTTTCTCCGCCGCAGGAACCCAAGCCGTCACTTTGGATTATTGACGAGGCGGGACTGTTGAGTATGAAAGATGCTCACGCGCTGCTTCAGCGAGCCCGAAAAGAAAATGCCAGAGTCCTGTTAGTGGGTGACACCAAGCAACTATCGGCAGTGGAAGCAGGCAATCCGTTCAAGAGTTTGCAGGCGGGCGGGATTACGCTCGCTAGATTAGATAACAGCTTGCGGCAGAAGACTGAGGAACTGCGAATCGCGGTGCGGCTGATTGCTGAGGGGAGTGTTGCTCGCGGTATCAATGTGCTTGAGCAAGCAGGATGCTTGCAAATTGAGGCGGATACGGGCAGTCAAATTAACCAAGTGGTTAGTGATTATCTAGCGCTGTCACTGGTAGAGCGGTCTGAAACTCTGCTCTTAGCTGGGACGAATCAGGAACGGTTGGCGCTGGTTGGGCAGTTGCGGCGATCGCTCCAGGCTGAAGGAACGCTCGGTCAAAATGCCTTGGCTCTTTCAAGTCTGCGGCGCAAGGACTTGACCCAGGTGCAGGCTCAGTACCTTTTTGCCTACGAGCCGGGAGATGTATTGATGCCGTCTCAGGATTACAAGAAGCAGGGGTTGGCGAAGTATCAGCACTACACGGTGAGAAGTATTGAGCGGGCGGCTCGTCGGCTAGTGGTAGAAACGGTGGATGGGCAGTTGCTCACTATTGATCCGGCGCAGTGCGAGCGAAAAACTGTGTATACGGCACAAACGATAGATGTTGCGGTGGGCGATCGCCTCCGCTGGACAAAGAATGACCGGACAACCAAGACCCGAAACGGCCAGCAGTTCACGGTGGCTGACGTTTTGGACGGTGGGATTGTACGGACGGTTGATGAGGCTGGGCAGTCACAATGGTTTTCGCTATTAGGACATCAGCATGTGGACTATGCCTGGGTGAGTACGACGTATAGCGCTCAGGGGAAGACGGCTGACCGAGTGTTGGCGCTGATGAGTGATAAAACGACGAATCGGGAGTCGTGTTATGTGGCGGTATCGCGGGCGAAGCATGGACTGAAGCTGTATGCCGCTGGTAAGGATGAGCTGCTGAAACGGGCACAGGTGTCCAAGACAAAGGAAAACGCCAGTGACTATATTCCATTATTCAAAATAGGAGAGCATTATGCCGAGACCCAGAAGGAAGCTCAGCAGAGAAACGAGCCTAGCTCAGCCGGTGACGGTAGAGCTATCGGGCAGCGTCTTGGAACAGGCACTGGAGAACGCCTTGCGCAAGAGTTTGCAACCTTTCCAGGAAGATATTCAGGAACTCGCTCAGCGGATGAGCTTGCTAGAGAAAGGCGTACAGGAGATGTCAGCAAGCTTGACTCAATTGCCGGTGTCCTTAGCGAACAGGTTGAACCACTTTCTGGCGCAGTTGCAGAGTACGCTGAGCGAGCAGAACTCATCGAATGCGAAAGAGAGCTTGCAGGCGCAGTTGCAGCAATTGATTACGGCTTTAAGCAGTTGGAACAGGCAGCTAAAGACAGAAATCAACTCGCAGCAGCAGTTGATAAACTCGATGCGGCAGTTGGAGCAAAAGCTAACAATGAACGACCGGTATCAGTAGCTGAGGAAGTTGACTCAGCAGACAGCGTATCGAAGGAACGGGATTATGGCGCACTTTGGCAGCGTTACAGTCAGGGCGTGGCGGCTCGTAGTGATACCGAGCTGGATTATCGAGTAGGGCGTCGGGCATTTGAGGCTGGGGTGGCGCGGCGGGCGATTTCGCTGATGCTGGTGTCTGAGAGTTCGGTAGTAGAGAACATTTATTGTAGCTACGGGAAGTCGCAGGCGACGAAGTACGTCAATCAGATGGCTCGTCGTATTTGCCAACGACAGACAAATCAAGAAGTTCATCGGCCACTATCAAAACGACAGATAGAGTTGGAATAGAGGCTACTCCATGTTGAGTTTTCTTCTGCGTCTCGACCATGGCAAGCTCAAAAGCCAGTAGGTGAGCAGTTTCACGCGGTCATTTACGAGAAACCACACCAGCGCATAGCCCCAAACGAGCAGTGCCCAACCCCAGCCCAGAGGTGTCATAAACACCCCATACACGGCGATCAGT
>JBBQAC010000384.1:0-2348 GCA_038315915.1 Phormidesmidales cyanobacterium | reverse complement strand
TGGGCGAAGCGCTCCTTGACCATGCGATTACGCCCGCCTTACTGCGGTTAGGCGTGCCCGACAAGCTGGTTGACCACGCCTCTGCGGATCAGTCCAAGGCAGCGTTAGGGCTGATGCCAGCGCAGATGGCCGAGCGCATTCTCAAGCAGTTTGAGCTAGGGGAGGCTCATCGGGAGCTGGCGGAGCAGCGATAGCAAGGGCTGTGTGCTTGCAGCGGGGATGAATCGGCGAAGCCGCTCCAGCTAGCGGCTCGCCTTGCGTGCGGTGACCCACGGCGGGCTGACTTTCTGCCGCCGTCGCCACCACCGGGCAAATTGCCTCATCACCTTGGCGAGAGAGTGGCCTAAGGAATCACCGCCGCTGCTGCCCTGAAGCAGGTCGACGAGAATGCAGCTTGTCCCAGCCAGTAGCCCCGCCGAGCCCAGGGTGAATAAAAACAGCGCCGTAAAGATAAGGCTGTCAAAGCGCAGCAGCGATCGCAACGCCAACGCAAACAGGCTTACCCCAAAAATCAGCACCACTACATGTAATGTCAGCATCCCCACATGGCTCCACGTGTACTGATTGCTCAGCCGCTGACGCTGATCTCGCATTCTTTTGAGGTCTGCTTTGAGATCGTCTGTGTTTGGGTCATGTGGGTAAACTTCAGTCGCATGGGGTTGGCGAGTCAGCTGGTAGTAGCGGCGGCATACTTGCTGAAGCTGCGCAGAGAGCGTATTTTGCCGGAGCCATGCGCCTCCCAATAGGGCCGCTGATAGCAGGGTCATCAGCACCGAATTTAAAATGAGCAAAATGAGCTGATTAGTCTGTTCGATACTCATAAAGGCGGCTCAATAACGACTAGCACAGAATAGATGGTTCAAATGTACTATATGCTGAGCCGAAACTCAAGCTGCTTTTCATTTCGCAACGACAGTGATTTGATTAAAGAGCGTTTCTCAAAACGGCGCTTACCCCTGTTTTGACTTCGCCATGCGCCTTCGACCGCTCTTCGGTCAGCACCTCTATCCTTACCTCCTGCTCATGTCCCTCTCTCCCAGGCGATCGCGCATTCCCCTATTTTTTGCTATTGGTATTGGGCTGAGCTTGCTGATGGCTGGGCTGAAAGCGATCCTAACCTGGTTGGCAGAAGCGTATCTTTACCCTATTCCCTGGGTCGGTGGTTTTCTCAAAAGCATTGAGCTAGCCGAAATTTCCAACCTGATTGTGTTTGCGATTTTAGGTGCTGGCATTGGGGCTGCGACCTTTTTGCTCCCCCGCCAGTGGAACCAACCGGCCAAAATGGCGCTGCTGGTCGCACTCAGCCCCCTGGTCTTTAGCGCTAGCTATATGATGCAGCAGCACCTGTGGATTCAGCGGGTGGCCGCGCAAACAGGCAGTTCTTACCGCGAGGCCCGCGACCTGACCAACGCCTTTTTGGAGCGTGAGCAAGGCAGCGGCGGCTTTTTTGGCTTTTATCCTTTCAGTACTGAAATATCCGATCTGCCTACTCAGCGAGACCAGCTTGAAAGGGAAGGAATCCGCAATCCCAGTCGACTTCTGACTGAAGAGTTAGCCAGCTACAACGATCCGAGAGCCGACATCATTGCCTACGTTTTCGAGCGCGTGGGCTGGCTACTGCGACTGATGTATATGGCGATCGCCGCTCTCACCGCGCTGATTTATTACTTCAAAGGTCACGACTGGGCCGAGGCCAATCGGCAGACTAGTCCCGTTAGCTCACCCCCCCTCAAGCGCAAAGAGCGCCCGTGAGCACCCTTTCGGCCATCATTCTGGCAGGAGGCCACAGTCGCCGCATGGGCCAAGACAAAGCGCTGCTGACTATGCCTGATGGTCAGCTTCTGCTACAGCGAACCGCCCGCCTTGCGCAGCAGCTCACTGCCGACACCGTCGTCATCACTCCCTGGCCTGAGCGCTATCAACCAGTGCTGCCACCCACCGTTCGCCTGGTCAAAGAACAAACCGCCATCGGGCCATTAGGCGGCTTCGCCCAAGGCTGGAATCAGGTGCACTCGGACTGGTGCCTGCTGCTGGCGTGTGATTTGCCCTATCTGGAGTTTGCTGCCCTACAGCACTGGTGGCAGTGGCTGACGATAGCGTTAACGGAGCCGCCGCCGGATGAACTTGCCCTCAGCGAGACCCCTCCCTCCCGGCCATCGACGGATTCCCCCGGAAAACATACCCCTGTTATGGCCTCACTGGTGCCGGGGACTAAAGGCTGGGAACCGCTGTGTGGCTATTACCATCGCAGTTGCCTACCGGGACTACACCGGCAGATGGCAGGCTCTAACCGCTCCTTTCAGTCCTGGCTGGCAAAAATCCCCATTACCCCCTATCGCCTGCTGCCC
>JBBQAC010000006.1:0-38984 GCA_038315915.1 Phormidesmidales cyanobacterium | reverse complement strand
CCCTGCATTTTCAGCCCAAACGCCACGTTCTCACCCACGCTCAGATGCGGGAACAGCAGCCCCTTTTGCAAAATCAGCGCCACGCTTCGCTTTTCAGGCGGCACCCGGTTGAGCAAGCGGCCACTCAACTCAATGTCGCCTGCATCGGGTCGCAAAATCCCGGCGATCATCTGCAAAGTGGTGGACTTACCGCAGCCAGAAGGCCCCAGCAGCGAGACAATTTCACCAGGCTCAATTTCCAGCCACAGATCTTGAACAGCAGGGACGCCGCGAAAAGATTTGCTCAGATTTTTTAGGATCAGTTGGCTCATTAACGGCTTTTTATTCCTCTCGAACGCCCGACCGCTTGAATAGTCTTACACATTGCCCAAGCCTCCGATGGCGGCGTCATCTTGCAGCGCTTTGCTAGAGAACAGCAAAAAGACCAGGGCGGGGAGAATAGAAGTAATCGCAATCGCCGCCGTCAGCCCACTATTTCCCCCTTGTAGCGAAGTGAACAGCACCATCGGCAGCGTAAACACCCGCCCGCTGCCAACAAAGAAGGTCAGCAAAAACTCATTCCAGGAGATTAAAAAGGCGAATAAAGCGCCGACTACCACACCCGGTAGAATCATCGGCAGCGTCACGTTCCACAACACTTGTAAAGGAGAAGCGCCGAGCGATCGCGCCTGCGCCTCATAACCTGTATCAAAATTCGCAAACACGCTGCTCAGCACCAGCGTCATATAGGGAATGGTCGGCAGCAGATGAACCAGCACTACCCCTGCCACCGTACCGCTCAGGCCCAGACGAATCAGCACAAACTGAATGCCCATGAGTGTCGCCAGCGGCGAGACAATAATCGGCATCAGCAAAAACAGCTTAATCCCCGCTTTGCCGGGAAACTGCATCAGGCCCAGCGCCCGACCCGCAGGCAGGCCGACCAGCAGGGCGAGAGTGGTAGCGATCACTGCAATCATCAAACTCTGAAAAAATCCCTCTCCAACCTTTGAAGTAGCCGAAAACACCGTTTGCCACTGCTGCATCGTCCACTGCGAAGGCACCAGCTCAGGAAAGTACCAGCCGCTGGCAAATGACCACACCAACAGCGGTAAGAACGGCAGGAACAAAACGCCGATAATAAGACCCATCAGAACATTACGCTTCATGCCGAGAGCCTCTTTGCAAAGGACGGTCTCGGTCTCGAACCCAGCCAGAGATACAGTCCGCTCAGCAGCACAGAGATGAGAGAAAGTAATAGGCCCAGAGCAACCGCCGTCGTTCGTTGATTCAAATCCACATTGGTAAACGCCTGATACACCAGCACCGGCAGCGTTTGGGGATAGGTTGACCCCAGTAAAAACGGTACTTCAAACGAGCTAAAGACATAGCCAAACACAATTAAGCTTGCTGAGAGAATTCCAGGCTTCATCAGCGGCAGCGTAATATTCCAAAAGCACTGCCAGCGGCTCGCACCGAGCGCCCGCGCCTGACTCTCATACTCAGGCCGAATGCCGCGCAGCACTGCCAGCAAAATCAGCGTGATGAAAGGAATCTCTTTCCAAAGGAAGAGAATAATCACCCCAAAATTAGCGCTGTCGTTCACCAGCAGCGGAAACTGCTGATCGGACTGAATCAACCCCACCGCAAACAGCAGTCGCGAAATCAGCCCGCTCGGAGAGATCAGCAGCAACATTCCGGCAATCCCCACCAGATGAGGAATCGGTAGCGTGAGCTGACAGGCAAAACTCGCCCACCGACTCGCCTGTCGCAGCAGCACCGCTAGACCAATGCTGAGAATAGTCGAAAGTCCGGTGGAGACAATGGCGATGTATAGGCTGAGGAGAAGCGATCGCCAAAATTCTGCCCCGCTCAGCGCCTCACAATAAGCCGCAAAGGAGAGTCCCGGATCGCCCACCAGCCCCAACAACCCCACACTCTGCAAAAACGCCAGCACCAGCCCACCGCCGAACAGAAGCCCGACTAGCCCCACCGCAGGCAGCAGCAAAACATACGCCCGTACCGACTCGTTTTGCAGCCAGCCCAGATCCAATCCTCGGCCAAAAGTGCGAACAGATTTCACTTTCACACTGCCTCATCTAGCCAGGCCATCACCGCCTGCCAGAGCTGCGCAAACTGCTCGCGGCTGTCTTGCAGGCGGCGGATGCGTTCGGCAGAACTCGCACTTTCGGCGGTAGAGTCGGCATACCAGCGGCGGGCCGTGATCCAGTAGCCCGCTGTCCAACAGAGCGATCGCACCGCCGGGAATGGCCCAAACGCCGCAAAGTGATGCTTCATTGTCGTCGCCAGCGCTTCATCACCTAGCGAGTCGTAATAGCACCGCAAAAAGAACGCCCGATCCTCAGCCGGTAGCTGATAGCCCTGATACCGACAAATCGTCACAGGCGAGAGAAAATGTCCCAGATCGCCCGCCGGAGAACCAAGTTCTGCCCATTCCCAATCAATTAAATAGGCTTGCTGCGAATTGATCACCCAGTTTTCATAAGTGTGGTCGCTATGCACCAGGCAGCGGTAAGGATGCTCTACCAGTAGCTGTTCTGCCCGGAGTCGCGCTTTCGCCTTGGTCAGCAGCGCCTGAATCATTTCAACAATCTCAGGGTCTGCATTAGCCGCATCCAGATAAGGCTGAGCGTAGTCTTTCGACTCCTGATAAAACAGCGTCAGAGGCTGATCAACCACAGGCACTGGCGGGACAAGCTGCGCTGCTTCATAGCCTGCCTGTAGCGGTAACCGGTGCAGCCGTGCCAAAGTCTCAGCGCACTGTTGTAAGTGAGTTCTGCTGTAGTCGAGCGGCTCACCCTCTATATAGTTTGTGATCAAATAGGTATAGGGAAAATCTGAAGCAGGCTGCAACTGCGTGGCCTGTAGCTCATGCCCTATACCGGAACCCTTGATGTATCGTAAAATCGCCTGTTCAAACCCGGTGAGCTGGCTAAAGTCGCCGCCAAACCGTTGATTGGGCGTGTTTACTGCGACTCGCACGAGCTGCCTGTCATTCAACCGAAAGATGACGTTAGCTTCTCCGTGAGCCAGGAGGCTGAGGTCGCAGGTTAGGAGATCGGGGCGATCGCGCTGCAAATGGGCAGACAAGTCCGCTCGCAAATGACGCAAATTGAGAGAGAGCATAGCGGAATTCTTTTCAGCGAGGAAAGGCAGCTTTTGCAGATGTTAAAGAGTTTGGCAAGCGCAGGCGAATCAAGTATGAGTATTAGTTTAAAGTTTCCTGATAGTAGCGTATTTATTAGCGGCGCGAGAATAATCGCGCGCTCAGTTTGGGCGCGTTTTAGGCGTGGCCGGTGAATCGACCCCTACCGCCGTGGTAAAGAATCGCTGCGTCGGATAAGCCAGGGAAACGTTCGGATCTTTGGCAAATTCGCGCAGTACGCTCTCCCACAGCACCTGCTCAGAGCCCCGCCGCTTTCTAGGTTCGCACAGGTAGCGCATGGTCAGCAAAATGCCGCTTTCTTTCACAGTGGTGTATACCGTTGGCGTCAGCTTGGAGTAAAAGATCATGTACTTTTGTCCGGCCTTGCGCAAATCCTCTTCGGCAGTGCCGCTAAGATGCTCTGCATGGTTATTTACCTGCGTAAAGAGGATTTTCTTTGCTTCCTCCCAATCGCTCTCAAAGGTAATCAGTACCGGAATTTCGTGCCAGATATATTTGAAGCCCTGCGAATAGTTAGCGATCGCCGTCTGAAACACCTTCCCATTCGGCATATGGATAATCCGCCCGGTGCTCTGGTCAGTATCGACCCAGTTACCAATTTCCATCAGGGTGAACTGAAATACCCCAATGTCGATCACATCGCCCGAGTGCTCGCCGACCTGGATGCGATCGCCCATATGAAACGGCTGCCGCCACAATATAAACAACCAGGCGACCAAATTCACCAGCGGATCGCGCAGCACTACCGCCACACCAGCGGCAATCAATCCTAAAAAGGTTGTGATCCCGTCAATATCCGGCAACCACAGCACCAGCATCCCGAAGCTGTAAAGCCCGTAACAGGCATAGCCTGTCCACTTTCGCCAAGCGTAGCGCAGCCGAGGATCCTCGATTTGCCGGTTGATTAGGCGCACCGCACCCATCCGCAAAACGCTGATCACAGCAAAACTAACCGCCGAGGCAACCAGATTAGCGCGGAGGGCGGCATCTACCAAAATATCAGCAGGGTCTACGACCGCTTGTAGGAGTAAAAGCATCTAAGTGAGGAACATAAACCTATTGGCGGAGTAGCAGTCAATACCGAAAAGGCGTTCATCCTTTTTATCAATTTATAAAGTGCGCAGGTAAAAAATTATGGTTTTTATGTAGATCGGCCAGACGTATTTGCGGTGCTGTGCGGTCTAGAACACAATATAAGTATGAAAAATACGATTCGATCTGTCGCCTTAGAGCACCGGTTTCCCTATCTTTGCAAAATACTGTACCTGCCCAATACGCAGCCACCAGTGACCTCTCCCGACGCACCCCACAGCCAAATGAGCTGGTACCTGCGGATTCCCATGTTGCCCAGAGTAGGGGATGTCATTCCGTATGGCCAGTACCTGTTTGCGGTCACTACTATCATCTTAGAAGACTGCTACAGCGCTGACACCGTCTCCAAGGTAGACAGGCAGGCAGGGCGCATCGCTGAGAGAGAAGAAGCGCCTAAATGTCACGCGGTGATTTGGGTTAGCTTTTGGGGTATGAAGTCGCTTTAGGTAGTCGGCTATCTGTTTTCAATCAGTCCTAAAGCAGCGGCTTAGCCACAGTCCTTTGCCATAGCCAAATGCCGCCTGCGCAGAGCGCGCTAGTCCACCATATTGCTGCTGCCTCTGCCTTTCCAGCGAGTACATAGGTGCCGCCGAGGAGTAGGAGAGCGATCGCGCTAGCCCCCGACACTACCAGCATCAGCTTCACAGTCCGCGTCGCCGTGTAAATTCGCTGTGCCATATCATCGCCCGCGCTCAGCACAATCGAATGCTGCACCGCATCCTGAAAAGATTTCACTTTGAGCGGATCGACCTGATAATAGGTACCAAGCTCCGCGTCCCGCAGCGTGGGATCAGAGTGCAGGCCGAACTGTTTTGCCAAGGCAATCGATTCTTTCACTCGCCGCTTCGTCGCCATCGGTCGAAACGTCTCAAACAGCGACTCCCGGTAAATCCCCGTCTGCGCCATATCCAAAATTCGCCCGGTCAGCTCATTGAGAGAAAGCTGAGCTGTCGCTAGTTTGTCCGCCACGTTTGTCCCTCGGCTCGAAAGCAATTGCCACAATAGTACATCAGAACCAAAAGCGACGCAGCTCGCAGATACTGTCTATGCAAACGCTATCAGTTTGGTCTTCTGGTCAGACCTTACTTGCTTTCCGCTAGAGCGGCAGTAAGACGCTGTCGGATGCTAGGCGCGCGAAATCCAAAGATGATGTCTTGGGGCTCAACACCTTTTTGAATTAACTCGCGATCAACGTATATCTCAGTGTTGTTTTGCTGAATCCAAATCTTGCCATCAATGATATCTAACTGCATAGCGCAGCCGTAAAGACGGCTATTTCCTCTCCACTCATTGTGAATGACCAGGTAGCGATCGCGCTCAACGTCAAAAACTAACTGCGCGTTAACGTCATAGTCAACAAAGCCTTCTAAAAATTGGCAAATAATCTGACGGTACTGACTCACTCTATCCATCGATCTATGTCCTCAGTGTCTGGGCTATACACAATTAATCGGACACCGTAGCGCTCGATAACAGTCTTCGCAGGTTCAAATTTAAGAAACAGTTGATAGGTATCTGTCGGAACTGCCAGATAGAGAACACGATTTGGCTCTTCAGAAATTTCTATAGCTATGCGATAGTTTAAAAATTGACCTAAGGCAACGTGAAATTCGGAAATCGTCGAACCGCCCATGAAGCTTTTGACCTCTACCGCTATTTTACGCCCTTCTTTCTCGGCTGCAATGGCCTCTTCCGCAGCCAAATCGACATAGATATTTGCATTACCGTATCGCAGCTGATAGGGGTCATGCGTGATGAGCCACCCGTCTTTTTGAAGTGCCTTTCTAACGGTGTTGTGAAATAAGTCTTTTGCCCTTTCTGAACTATAGCGTTGATGATTATCTCGCCATAGATCAACGCAGCAAAAGAGGCGCAGCTTCCAAAAAACTGCGCCTCTTCATTTTATCAAGCTAAGTGATTCGCTGAACGGTCGAGCTTAGCGATGGACTACATCATGCCCATGCCGCCCATACCGCCCATGCCGCCCATACCACCCATGCCACCCATGCCACCGTCAGGCATTGGGGACTCAGGTTCAGGCTTTTCGACGACGAGAACTTCGGTCGTGAGCACCATGCCAGCGACCGAAGCTGCATCTTGCAGCGCCGAGCGAACGACCTTAGCCGGGTCAACGATGCCGCTAGCCATCAGATCTTCGTACTGGCCAGTCATGGCGTTGTAGCCGTAGTTAAAGTCCATTTCTTTAACTTTCTCGACTACTACATAACCTTCAGCGCCAGCGTTATCGGCAATCTGACGAAGCGGAGCTTCCAGGGCTCGCTGAACAATATCCACACCGGTTTTTTCCTCATCGGAAAGGGACTCCTTTAAAGCCTCCAAGTTACTTGCCAGGTGCAGTAGCGTAGCGCCGCCGCCGGGGACAATGCCTTCTTCTACCGCCGCTTTGGTGGCACTGAGGGCATCTTCAATCCGCAGCTTGCGATCTTTCAGTTCGGTCTCTGTAGCCGCGCCGACTTTAATTACAGCAACACCGCCAGCCAACTTAGCTAAGCGCTCAGCGAGCTTTTCCTTGTCGTAATCGGAGTCGGTTAGCTCCAACTCTTTGCGGATTTGGGCGACGCGCTTGTCGATATCCGGCTTGTTACCCCCTTCAGAGACAATGGTCGTTGTGTCTTTGGTGATTGTAATTTTGCTGGCAGCCCCTAGCATTTCGAGAGTAGCGCTCTCCAAGCTGAGTCCAACCTCTTCAGAAATGACCTGACCGCCTGTGAGTACGGCAATGTCGGCCAACAGCGCCTTACGACGCTCGCCAAACCCTGGCGACTTAATCGAAGCCACGTTGAGTACGCCGCGCGCTTTGTTCACAACCAGAGTCGCGAGCGCTTCACCCTCTACATCTTCAGCGATGATCAGTAAAGGTTGCCCTGAACGAGTCACCTGCTCCAAGACCGGTACCAGGTCTTGAACGGAGCTGACTTTTTTGTCGATGATTAAAATGCGAGCATTTTCTAGTTCGACAATCATCCGCTCCTGGTCGGTTACGAAGTAGGGCGACATGTAGCCTCGGTCAATCTGCATACCCTCGACTACGTCTAGCTCAGTTTCCAAGGACTTGGACTCTTCAACGGTGATTACGCCGTCTTTGGTGACTTTATCCATTGCCTGAGCAACCATATCGCCGACCATGTCGTCGTTGCCTGAGGAAACGGCTGCGACCTGGGCAATATCGTTTCCGGCGACGGGCTTGGACGCTGCGGCAATGTCAGATACGAGCTTAGCGACAGCTTTTTCAATGCCGCGTCGCAGGCTGACTGGGTTCGCCCCTGCTGCCACGTTTTTTAGACCTTCACGGATCAGGGCTTGAGCTAGCACTGTAGCTGTAGTTGTGCCGTCGCCTGCGAGATCCTTTGTTTTGGAAGCGACTTCTTGAACTAAGCGAGCACCCGTGTTTTCATAAGGATCCTCAAGCTCAATTTCCTTGGCGATGGTAATGCCGTCGTTGACGATCTGAGGAGCGCCGAACTTTTTCTCTAAGACGACGTTGCGGCCTTTTGGCCCCATGGTGATCTTGACTGCATCCGCTAAGGCATTGACGCCGCGCTCAAGTGCCTGTCGCGACTTTTCATTGAATAATATTAGTTTCGCCATATGCCAGTTGTTACGAGTTTGCTATTGCTAGAATTTAGCACTCGATAGCCGAGAGTGCTAATCCAGATAACAATGTATAAGAAGCCGGGCGGGTTAAAAAGTCGCAATAACCGATCCTTTTTAGTCTGCCGACCGTCTTTGCAGGCTGTCGTCCGGCAGGGAAATGCGGGATGGGGTGTTGGGCAGTGAGAAGTTTCCCTGGCTGAAGATATAGGCACTCGCGCCAATTAAAGCCGTGGATAGGGCGATCGCACCGCCCACTAGCAGGACATCGACCGCAGCAGTTCGGGAACGGTAGGCGGCTTTTTGCTGCGATCGCCGTTTCGCCTGTTGATACCCCTCGTCGCGCTGGCCGTGAATGTAGCCAACTTTGACGTCGCTTTTGCCTGTAGGGGTCTCTACAAGGAATTCGCGCTGGGTTGGGCTGGAATAATTTTTGCTCTGGGTCACTGTAAGAAGTCCTCCTAAAATCTGAAAAATAAGCTTTTGTCGCGATTACCTGTAGGCTTAGCCAAAGCTAACCGCTCGGAAAATGTATCGCCAAATCAAATTGAGGGCGCTAGCTGCAATCAACTAACGCCCCCGACAAAAGCTATGGATACGACAGCAGCGGCGCTAACGGCCAACTGCTGACGGCTAACTCTAAACTAAAGAGACGTCTGTCCCTCGATTGGGCCATTGATTGCTTTCCAAGCCGGAAGTCCGCCCTTAATGGCGCTAACTTTTTCGAATCCGGCTGAGTGTAGCTGAGTGACCGCACCGGCTGTCTCTTCGTCAGAATTACCGTATACGTATAGGTCTCTCTCTGAAGAGAAAGATGCTTTTGCTCGCTCTATCAAGTCAGAAATCGGCATCGGCATGGCTCCGGTGATGCGCTCTTCGTTGAAGGCAGTGCGATCGCGCACATCCAGAATAGATAGCGCAGGCTCCCCCCACTCCAGCCGAGCTTTTAGCTCAGAAGGCGAAGACACCGCGTCAAAATCAGTCGGTACTGGCGTTACCTGTCCAACGACGTTTTGCACTTTTTGAACCGCATTGAGCGTCTGATTTTCCTTTTCAGTCGCCTTGTCTAGCACTTCGCTGGCCTTGCTCTTGTCTTCGTCAAAGGCTTGCCCTGAGGTTCGAGCGTCTACGGTGGCTGCGTCAGTTGCCTTTTCTACTGCCTCATTAACTGGGCTCGTGCCTTCGTCAGCGGTTTGTCCGGGAGTTTGAGTTTCCATAATTTTAAAATGTCCTTTTCAGTAATTTTCCTGATCTGGTTGAATAGTTCGTTCTCAGGCAGTTTTTTCTACGGCTCTGGCCTTTTTGTACCGTTAGTAAATGATTCAATAAAACTTGTCATTCGCTAACAGCAGCAATAAGGCATAACAGATTTAGACTTCGAGCCTGCAATTGTAGAATTCGCAAAATTATTGTGGAATTCTATCCCTGCGCCCTCAGTCCTTCCTTATACCGGGTCTTCGAACTGGCCAGATTGAACTGGCTGGCTCTGAATTGCTTCATACTGACCTGTTTCAGTTTGAGCTATTTCAAGCTGGTCTATGTCACGCTTGCTCGGCTCGGGCTTGCTCGACTTTGAATCGACATCTAGTTCATAGCGATCCTGGTCGCGCTCACTGATATCTTCAGCTACCGATAAAGGCTCCTCTGGCTGAATATCCAGACCGGCCCGTGAACCCATAGGGTCAACGTCCATCTCTGGATCAGGCTCTGCGTTGCCTGCATAAGCGCTTTTATTATCTAGCGCGGACTGCTTGGCCTGAGTGTCTGTCTTTTCCATAGAGTTTTGCTCTTTGAACAACCTCGCTTTGCTTATGTCGCACAATGATGCGACGTATGTCAGAACGAACGCACTGCCCGAAATTGAGAAACAATAATAGTAAAATTTAAGTTTCTACAGGAAAGCGCAATGCATGAATTACATTGTAAAAAATTGCGAGAAAAATAGCCTCTACTGAGAGGTAGAACTCCTTATCTTTCTTGAGAGACAGCTTAGCGAGGCGCTGGGTTTAATCGCCGCGTTAGGGCTGGTGATCGCTGGTGATCGCTAGATGCCATCAGCTAAGCCATCGTAAAAGCAAAAACTTAGCCTTTTGCTGACCTATGGAAGCAGGCTGACCGCTTATACTGCTAGAGCGTTCTTTTGAGAAGAAGACCGTTGCTGTACTGTTGTATTTTTAAGGATTACGTATGCGCGGGCTGAAGGGTAAAAAGGTGTTAGTTACCGGCGGGAGCAGCGGTATTGGCAAGGCGATCGCAGTCCGATTTGCCAGCGAGGGGGCTCACGTGGCAGTGAACTACTACAAGGGCGAGGAAGAAGCTGCCAACACCATTGAGGAGATGAGAGCCGCTAGCGCAGCCGCAGGCATCGACCCTGACAGCTTAAAGGACATGACTATCCAGGCCAACGTCGCGAAAGAAGACAGCGTCGCTGCGATGTTTGAGCAAGTGATTCCAACCCTGGGCGGGCTGGACATTTTGATCAACAATGCTGGAATGCAAATTCAGGGCAATTCTCACGAGATCCCGCTGAGCGATTTTGACCAGATGATCGACATTAATATGAGAGGCGCTTTCCTGTGCGCGCGTAAGGCGATTACACACTTCCTCTCGAATGGGGGCGGCGTCATTGTCAACGACTCTAGCGTTCATGAGCTGATTCCCCGGCCTCAGTATGTAGGCTACACCATGAGCAAATCCGGACTCCGGGGAATGACCCGCACCCTGGCGCTGGAGTACGCCCGTGACAACATTCGGATCAATTCGTTTGCGCCCGGTGCCACCCTCACGCCGATCAATCCCTGGAAAGATGACCCTGAAAAGAAGGCCGATATTGAAAGCCACATTCCCATGGGCCGATCGGGTACGCCCGAAGAAATGGCCGCTGTCTGTGCCTTTCTGGCGTCAGACGATGCCGCCTACATCACCGGTCAAACCCTCTTCATAGACGGTGGGTTGACCCTGTATCCTTCTTTCCGTACACCCTGGACGGGCTAAAGGCTGCGAGAAATCGCCTGGGAAGCGTCTGCCAAAAGGATGATAGGCCAGAGTAGCCGATTGCTCACAATAGAGAGCAGAAATAAAAAGGCGGTTGCGTCGGGTGTGCTTATGCTGAGATCTTGGATGGTGATTGGGATTGTTATGGTGGCGATCGCGCTCTTAGCAAACGTCATCAGGCCCAGAGACATCAAGTGGTTCAGGCGGCTTCAGCGCCCTGACTGGCTCACTTTTGAAAAGCTCATTCCCGTCATTTGGACGGTCGTCTTTATCTGCGGTGGCTGGTCGGCCTATATCACTTGGGAGCGCACCCAGTCGTGGGGCTGGATGGCCGCTTATGTTTTGCTGGAGCTGGTGACCATTGCCTTTACCCCCGTTTTGTTCTGGTCTCACAATCTTAAGCTAGCCGCTTTTATTGGCGGCTCGGGATTTGTCATCGGCTTGCTGCTGACGATTGGCGTGGTGCAGATCTCAGGTTGGGCAGCCATCCTTCTGATTCCCTATTTACTATGGAGTCCTATTGGCACCGCAACGACCTGGCAAATGGATCAGCTGAATCCAGACCGCTAACGGCGGCTTTTGCCTCGGGGCTACACCGAAGGGGCTAAATCCGTCACGGACTGCGGCATCAGCTCGGACGGTTGTCCCTGCCCCAGCACAATCGGATCGATATCGTAATTTTTCCACTCTCCCTGATAGCGTTCGGCCACCAAGGGCCGCAGCGCAAATTGCGGAACTTCACCCGCTTCGTCATAGCGGACATCGACGCGCAGGGCAGTGTAGGGCCGGCGCGTCTTACTACCATGGCCAGAACGACCGATAAATAAGTGGCATTTGGCCACTACTTGACCATACTCTTCTAAGACCGCTCCTTCCTTGCGCTGTCGCCGCAGGCTGAATCCGCTGCCGCCGCAAACGACCCAGGGAATATGGCGATCGCCATGCCCGGTCTCCTGCGTATGGAGGTATTCAAAACAGTGCGCATGGCCACTCAGCACCAAATCGACCAGTGGCCGCGACGGTTCTCTAATGACCGTTTGCACAGCGTCCAGCACCTGACGCAAATGTAGTCGAACGGCCAGCGTTTGGGCCTGAAACCACTTCGTTTTTTCGCTGACATAGGGCGGATGGTGAAAGTAGAGCACTCGCCCTTTGGCGCTTTCGTCCTGCCAGGAAGCAATCAGCCGATCTCGCAGCCAGTCGAGCTGTTCAATATCCAGCTCGGCATCTTCATCAGAAACGCTGAGCTGCTTGTCGATATCCCGCAGTTGCTCTTCAAGCTGCTCCACTTCGGCGTAAATATGGGCGGCTCTATCGGCTTGTTCTGAGAGATCCATACTCAAGCTGGCTGACTCGGCGAGCAGCGATCGCATCTTTGCCTCGATTTCCCCTCTTTGAGCCTCTATTCGCTCTCGCTGGGCGTGACCTTCGGGCGTTTCAGGCAGTGGCTGAGGGGCGTTGAAAGTGTTGCTGTCAAGGGCAAAAAAATCGATTCCATCGCGGCGAAAGCTGTAGTAGCGATTGGGCAATCGGGTGAACTTACCTGGCACATAGCTCAAGCAGCGGCTCGTACTATCGCCCTGGCTGTAGCGGTGGGTGTAGTGCGTTTGCAGGTGATTGACAAGCTGTTCGCCGCCTAGGGGCTGCAAGTGATCGAGAAAAGCTTTGGTAAATCCTTCTCCTTGAAAAGAGCCATGCCAGCCAATGTCCAAATTGATACGGCGACGCAGGGCGCGGCGCAGCGGCGTCAGCACCTTGCTGATAATGCCTGTCCACAGGGCCAGATCGTAGTAGTCGTGATTGCCCATTACCGGTAAAAAAGGCAGCTTGAACGTCATCTTGTCGAATCGAATTTTGTCAGGGGTTTCTCCGCCGACTAAAAATTCGCGATAGGGCTTGATGAAATTGTCAGGGTACTGCTCGCTGGAGCCCGACAGATACACAACGTCTCCGGTATGCAAAATAAAGTCACACTCGTCAGCATGGTCAAGCAGCCGTTTGGCAACGCGGCGCTGAGGACTGTCGCTTGAATGTCGGCTGGTGCCACTATCGCCAATCACGAGAAAAGAAAACCCGTGCTGACCGAGTGATGAAGGCTCTTTCGGTGAGCCGTTCTGAGGTTCTTCTACAATCGCTAGCTGGGTTTGATCAACGCCGTACTTTGTGATGAGTGAATGCTGCCAGCGCACCCGCTGCTGCATACGGGCAATCTTTGTGGCGATCGCCGGATCAGATACAATCCTCATAAATACCCTGAAATCAATACCTGCCAGCACTAGCCTACCGCAGCCCCGCAGCAAACGCACATTCAAACCTCAGGCGGTCATAAGAGGTGCTCAATCGTCCTCCACAATCCGTCTTTTGTTAGGGCTGGTCGCCGCGCAGTTTGCCCCTCCTGATAGAGTCTCCCTCCTCACCATTCTCTTACGCTTAAAAGGTAAGTTTCGCAAAAGTACTTTATTCAAGGCACTTTGGTAGAACACTCTATATCAATAGGCTGTGTTCCATACCCAGAGTCGCGAAGCGAATCAGATTCATTATTAGCAAAAAGGAGACCTTTCATGGCCACCGAGAAAAAAGACAACAAAGATATCGATCTAGACGTTAGCGGCAAGCAGTCCACCGTCGAAGGTAAAGCCCGCAAGACTGGACAGGGCTCTAACACAGACACTCGGCCCGGTGCCGAGGCCGAAGCGCCCGGTAATGACGGGACGAAAGCGGGTACTCCTAATCAGGGCACCGAAGCTCGATAGAAGTCAATACTCAGTAGATTCTGCTGGCACCCTTTGTCAGTAGAAGCACAGTTGGCCGAACGGCACTTCACCTATGCTGTTCGGCCATAAATATGTATTCTCAACTATGTTTTCTGGAGAGCACTCACCATGACGACCCGGCAGGAAAGACGCCCGACGCCCGACGACATCCCTGGCCAAAAGCTACCCTACCCGGCTAGCCAGGAAGATATGACGCCCGCTCCGGACAGCGATCTTTCTAACTACAAAGCGGCTGGTAAGCTGACCGACAAAGTGGCCATCATTACCGGAGGAGATTCTGGGATTGGGCGAGCGGTGGCGATCGCCTATGCAATGGAAGGCGCTAACGTCGCTATTTTATACAACGTCAACGACGCTGACGCTGATAAAACAAAGTCGATGGTCGAAGACCGGGGCGGTCAGTGCCTGCCTATTAAAATGGACGTGCGCAAACCCGAAGCCTGTGAGGCAGCAGTTCAACAAACCCTGGAGAAATTTGGCAAGCTCAACATCCTGGTGAACAACGCCGCCTTTCAAATGGTTCAAAAAGACCTGGCTGATCTCACCATCAAGCAGTTCCACGAAACGATAGAAACCAACGTGTTTGGCTACTTTCACATGTTTAAAGCAGCTTTCCCCACATCAAAGAAGGCGATGTGATTATCAATACGGGCTCCATTGTCGGTAAAATGGGGAAAGGAATGTTGGTGGACTATGCCACCAGCAAAGGCGCGATTCATGCCTTTACTAAGTCCCTCGCTCAAAACTTGGCCGACCAGAAAATTCGCGTCAACGCTGTTGTCCCTGGGCCGGTATGGACACCCAACATTCCCGCTACCATGCCAAAAGAGAAGGTAGATCAATACGATACTGACAACGCGATGGGCCGAGCCGGACAGCCCGAAGAACTCGCGCCAGCCTATGTCTTTTTAGCCGCAGAAGACAGTAGCTTTATGACTGGCGCATTAGTTGACGTGACGGGCGGGCAGCTTTCCAGCTAATTTTCTAGGCTCAGCTCTTTTCTTTTAAGCTCAGCGCTTTACAGATGAGGAATTCAGCTTACGAGTCCGTGTTTTTATCCACTTTGGGTACGACATCAGGACGCTCTTTCGCTTCCCAGCCGACCGGTCGCTTGGAATTGTACCAGGCGACCGATCCAATTCCCACAGCAGCGGCAAATCCAACTACGCCAATAATGGTCAAAAACAAAGAATAGGGAACCGTACCTACTGTTGCCTCTTGTACTAATAAATACATGCTTCAACCCCTTCGCGTTTCCAAAGACGATACCTTCTACCATACCAGTCGGTGCTTCTTGAACGTCTGTCATATTGAGGGGCAAGGATGAGGTATGGGTAACCCTGAAAAGGCGGCTAAAGCGGCTGGTTTGCGCTACGTGCATGATCAGATGCCCGGTATTCGTAGGCAGCGGTGGGGCCAGGGATTTAGCTATCTTTTGCCTGATGACGCTACTGAGTCGGCTCAGCGCCTACCCCAAAACTCCCCGCAGCGCGATCGCATCGAAGCTTTGGCCATTCCACCCATTTGGGAAGATGTTTGGATTTGCTCAGACCCCAACGGCCACTTACAGGCGACGGGCCGTGACCCCAAAGGCCGCAAGCAGTACCGCTATCACCCGGACTGGCAAAAGTATAGAAATTTACAAAAGTTCGACCGGATGGTGCCCTTTGGACTGGCTCTATCTGAGCTTCGTCGGCAAACGCAGGCCGACCTGGAGCGCTCTCAACTCTCTCGGCGAAAGGTGGTTGCTGCCATCGTACAGTTGCTAGATCGAACCCTGATTCGGGTGGGCAATACCGAGTATGCCAAAGAAAACAAGTCTTACGGGCTGACAACCTTGCGCGATCGCCACGTCAATATTCAGAAAGGCCAGATCGACTTCCACTTCAAAGGCAAAAGCGGTATCGAGCACAATATCAAAATTGAAGATCCTGCTTTGGCCAAAGTGGTGCGTCGCTGCCGCGATATTCCTGGCTACGACCTTTTTCAGTATTACGATGAGGCAGGCGATCGCCAAACGGTAGAGTCCGGCGATGTCAATGAGTACTTGCAAAGGGTTACAGGTGAAGACTTTACTGCAAAAGACTTTCGCACCTGGGCAGGCACTACAGTTGCCACCGATACCCTGACTCAGCTAGGTGACTGGAAGAAAGAGACCGAAGCGAAAAAAAACGTCGTCACCGCTATCAAAGCCGCCGCTACTCAACTCGGCAACCGCCCTGCCACTTGCCGCAAATACTATGTTCACCCCATCGTTCCTGAGAACTATCTGGCAGGCAAGTTGATAGCGCAACTCACAGAGGCTCAAAAGCAGGTGATCGCCGATCCTAACTACGCCGACTGGCTAGATAGGCAAGAGAAAGCTGTCCTCACCCTTTTGAAGTCGCTTTAGCTTGGATTCAAAAACGCCTGCTAGTCAGACTCAAGCTTTTTGGCTGTGATGAAACTGGCCTCGGCTGAGCGTAATTTCGCCAAAACCTGGCACCCAGGAAACCCATTCTCCCGGAAAGGTCTCGCAGAGGAGCAGCGCTTCATCATGGCTGTAGTCAGAAGGCGGATTACGCAGTGCTACCCACAGTCCGCTTTCGGGACGAAAACCTTCGCTGCCTGAGGCATCTGAGGGCGCTGTAACAGGTGAAGGATGAGTAGTCGCGGTGTGGTAGGACATGAGTAGACAACCTTATAAGAGTTTATGTATCCTACGTTACAGAAAATACTGTCAATTTGTAAGGTCTGTCTTAAAAATATAAGATCTGAAGAATATTAAGGATGGCGATTAGCCGCGAGCGATAGGGATGGCCGTCGAATAGTTTTCCTGGTCGCAGGTTCCCAATACCTTTACCCAAATCTCTACCGGTCATAGACTTTGAGATGTTTAAATCAAGGGGCAAAGGTGCCGGGAACCGCAACTAAGCTCAGAGAACCTATTCAGCGGGAGCATCCGGGGGCACTGCGCCGTCGCCAATTCCACCATCGGGCTCTACCGGTATGGGTCTTTCTGGCACAACGGGGACATCGGGCTCAATGACAGGGTCGGTCTGCGTCACAGGGCGCTCGGGCTGAGGAATGGGAATTTCTCCAGTGAAGTACTGGGCCTGCTCGCGCAAGGAGGCGGCTGGGCCTGCTTGACCTTGCTGCTCCAATAAATCAGCCGCTTTCAGGTAGTCGGCTACGACCGAGTCGATCACAGCCTTGGGTAGATCGGTCGGGCCGGCGATATCGACTGTCGATAGCAAGTAAGCGCGGTTGATAGTGGCTTCGGCGCGGCCTAAGTAAGCACTCGGGACGGTGTCATCCAGGGCGATCGCGGCGGTGTAGGCTTCAATAGAATTGTCATACTCTTCTGAAACAGCGAGGTCGTAGGCGCGGCTAAAGACTTGCTCATACTCACTGGCAGGACGTACTTCGATTTGATAGCTGCCGCCCTGACCCGAAAATGAACTGGCGATCGCGCTATAAGTACCGCTTTCAGGTAGTTCGATCACAATCGTAGAATTGAGCGTACCGCCGTAGTCGTCATTCGAGGTCAAAATCACGCCGTCAGGGCCTTTCAGCAGCAAAACGGGATCGAATTCTTCGCTCTTAAGCTCAATCGTCATAGACTGTCCCATTTCACCATCAAAGGTATAGGTGTCCTCCATGGGCGCAAGCGAGCCCTCCTGCTGCAAAAGGGCCTGGGCAAAAGCGGCCTTATGAGCAACCACAATGCTGCCGGTTAATACAGCCGCTGCCATCAGTCCTTGCCTAACCCGGCGAGATGAGACGCTAGGGAAATTCCCTGTGATAAATTTCATAGCTTCAGAATAGTTCCTATTAAATTCGGCAGGCTGATGTCCGCATCACCCTAAGTTTGCACATTCGTACCGAATAGACTTTATGCCAATCGCGGAAAGGTACTGATATCTTATAGGACACTACTGTAGCTGTCTTGTAAGAAGGCTTATATGTTTTTAGAAGGAAGGGCTAAGCCAGTCGTCAAGATATTTTGTGTACTGGCATCGACCGCCTGGTTAGCGTTGGGAACCGCGACGGTTAGTCATGCCCAGGACGAGCAGCCAACAGCAGATATCGATTTTGCAGTTCCCGCGCCCGATGAAATCCCTGAAGAAATTTTGCGGACGGAAATTATTACAGCCGCGCGATCGCCTCTCACTGGAGAACCCCTCAGCGCTGCCGAATATGCTCAGCTCCTGGAAACGCTCGAAGCGCCAGCAGGCGATGCCCTGGTCAATGAACAAATTCGTTACCTCGTCTTCTTATTACAGATACGACGCTCTATTCGACCTATTATCCCTTTCTTTTGAAGGCTTCCGCTCAAGTCGCTTTGAGCTATTGCATTCCGCATCAGATAACGTTCAGAATCCTCAATAAGACAGTTTTACAAAAAGGCATCCATCGCTAAGGTGTAGACAACTCTGTCGTTAGAGGTGCGTTCTCAATGCACCTCTAACGCCCAACTGCCTTGACACAAATGTCTTGACAAAGGGTTCTAAGTCATCACTGGCAACGGATAGCTACAGCTAACGACCGCTTTCTTCTATTAAAAGTCAGAGTATAAAACTGATAAAGGCCGGCTTTTGACGGAAAGTCGATTTAAAGTAACTACGTTTTGTTAAGCTAACAAACATATCAAACGCACATCAAATAACTAAGCGTGCTGCGCATAGCTAGGCTCAGACGGCAAGCTCTAAGCCCACAAAATCAAAGCTATCAAACTCAAAACGCTATTGCTTAGGAGCCATAGCGACTTAGAGCAAAGAACGCAGCGATCTACAGTTGGGCCAATTAGGCAGCACTTTTCATAACTCAGAACTTACGCAGGTCAGGTGATTTATATGTCGTCAACGATTGCTCTAGAACAAATTGAGCGGATTGTGTGGAACCAGCACCAAAACCCCTTTGAGGTGTTAGGGCCACATTCAATAGAGCAAGACGGCAAACAGGTCTGGGTCGTACGCACGTATTTGCCCAATGCCGATGCGGCCTGGGTGCTATTGCCCGACGCTCGCAAAGAATACGCGATGCGCAACGACCAGCATCCCCAGTTCTTCGAGGCGGTAATCGACGAAGAAGAATTGATCACCTATCAAATTCGCTACAAAGAAGGTGCTTGCGAGCACGTTACCTACGATCCCTATGCCTTCAAGTCACCCGTGATGACTGACTTTGATGTGCATCTTTTTGCTGAAGGGAAGCACCAGCGCATCTATGAAAAAATGGGCGCACATCCAACCGAGCAAAGCGGCATCTTGGGGGTGTACTTCGCCGTATGGGCACCCAATGCGCGCAATGTCTCTGTGATGGGCGATTTCAATGGCTGGGACGGTCGCAAGCATCAGATGCGTAAAGGCGGCGGCGGCATTTGGGAGCTGTTTATTCCCAGTCTTAAGGCAGGCGATGCCTACAAGTACGAAATTAAAAATCAGGATGGCCACATTTACGAAAAGTCCGATCCTTATGGCTTTCAGCGAAAGGTACGGCCCGATACGGCCTCTGTCGTCGCGGATCTGGACGCTTATTCCTGGCAGGATAGCGAATGGATGGAGCATCGTCGTCAAACCGATGCGATGAGTCAGCCGATTTCGGTGTATGAAGTGCACCTGGGCTCGTGGCTACATGCGCCGTCAGCAGAGCCTGCCAAACAGTCAGACGGCAGCGACGCGCCTGTCGTTACAGTGGCTGACCTTAAGCCGGGTGCTCGGTTTTTGACTTACCGGGAGCTGGCAGCAAAGCTGATTCCCTATGTTAAGGACATGGGCTTTACCCATATCGAGGTGCTGCCAGTGGCAGAGCACCCGTTTGACGGCTCCTGGGGCTATCAGGTAACCGGGTACTTCGCGCCGACCTCGCGCTACGGCAACCCGGAAGACTTTATGTATTTTGTCGATCAGTGCCACCAGCATGGCATTGGGGTGATTGTGGACTGGGTACCCGGTCACTTTCCTAAAGACACCCACGGTCTTGCTTTCTTTGATGGCACTCATCTGTATGAGCATGCCGACTCCCGACGCGGTGAGCATAAGGAGTGGGGCACGCTAGTGTTCAACTATGGTCGCCATGAAGTCCGCAACTTTTTGATTGCCAATGTGCTGTTTTGGTTCGACAAGTACCATATCGACGGTATTCGGGTCGATGCGGTCGCTTCGATGCTGTATTTGGACTACAACCGTAAGCCGGGTGAGTGGGTGGCCAATGAGTACGGCGGCAGGGAAAATATCGAAGCGGCGGAGTGCCTGAAGCAGGTTAACCACGTTTTGTTTAGCCACTACCCAGGAGCGCTGTCGATCGCTGAAGAATCGACTTCCTGGCCGATGGTGTCCTGGCCGACCTATGTGGGTGGATTAGGCTTCAACTTGAAGTGGAACATGGGCTGGATGAACGACATGCTCGACTACTTCGAGATGGATCCCTGGTTCCGGCAGTTTCACCAGAACAATATTACTTTCAGTATCTGGTATGCCTTCAGTGAGAACTTTATGCTGGCGCTCTCTCACGATGAGGTGGTGCATGGCAAGAGCCACATGATTGGTAAAATGCCGGGTGATGACTGGCAGAAAATGGCGAATTTGCGATCGCTCTACGCCTACATGTTTGCGCATCCCGGCAAGAAGACCCTGTTTATGGGTATGGAATTTGGTCAGTGGAGCGAGTGGAATGTGTGGGGCGATTTGGAATGGCACCTCCTACAGTTTGAGCAGCACGAGCAGCTAAAGCACTGCGTAGAGCGACTGAACTATCTGTACCGCCGGGAGCCTGCGCTCTATACTCAGGACTTTTCTCAGGAAGGCTTTGAATGGGTTGACTGTAGCGACAATCGTCATAGCGTCGTGTCATTTATTCGCTACGACTTGGAGAGCGACGACTTTATCTTGACAGTGTGCAACTTTACGCCGCAGCCGCACAGCCATTATCGGGTCGGCATTCCTAAGCAGGGTTACTATCGGGAGATTTTCAACAGCGACGCCCGCGAATTTGGCGGGGCAAATATCGGTAACCTTGGTGGCAAGTGGGCAGAGGAATGGACGTTCCACAACCGGCCTTACTCGCTCGATCTGACGTTGCCACCGCTGAGCGTGATTATGCTCAAGCTGGACGTGCAAAAAACTGAGGCCGCGCTAGCTGGTGGCAGCGAGAGCGATTAGAGAATTAGCCGCTTAGAGCAATGTTAGTCAGCATCCTCTGGATTTTACTGGTGGGCTTTTTTGCCGGGCAGGTAGCTCAGCGGCTAAAGGCTCCGGCCCTGGTCGGTATGGTGCTGGCGGGTATTTTCCTGGGGCCGCAGTTCGGCAATGTGATTGGCCCGGAGGTGCTAGGCTCGGCTGACGCTTTGCGCACAATCGCCGTCATGGTGATCCTGATGAAGGCGGGATTGGGGCTAGACCGGGAAAAGCTGGCTCAACAGGGAACGGTGGCGCTGCGGCTAGGATTTTTACCAGCGGCCTGTGAGGCGATGGCGATTACTTTAGCCGCCATGTGGCTACTCCAGTTCGACTTTGCGACGGGGCTGCTCTTAGGCTGCATTATTGGCGCAGAATCTCCGGCGGTGATTGTGCCGGGAATGCTGCGGCTCAAAAGCCTGGGCTGGGGCGTGAGAAAAGGTATCCCAGACGCGATTTTGACCGGTAGCGCGCTTTCAGATGTGCTGCTGCTGCTAGTGTTTAGCTTACTGCTGGCCTTTTTGTCTCAAACTGATACGGCAGCAGGCTTTACTTTGCCGGGTGGTTTTGCGTTGAGCCCGCTTCAGCTACTGCCTTTTCAGGTGGTGCTGCAAATTGGCCTGGGGATATTGCTGGGCGGAATCACGGCCCGCCTGTTAGTAATCCTGCTGGTACAGCAAAACTGGACACAAAACGGGGTTCAAGATGCTCTGGTCGCGGCAGGCTTTGCTTTGCTGCTAGTTGTCGCCGCTGCAGCAGTACCGCTGTTCTCAGGTTACCTGGCGGTGATGGCAACTGGCTTTTTCTTAATCGAGCTGGATGCTCCGCTAGCGAGGCGGCTCAGAACTGGGTTCAACAGCCTTTGGATAGTTGCTGAGATTATTTTGTTTGTGCTGTTGGGCGTGAGTATTCAAGTTTCTATATTGAAAAATACCTTGCTGGTCGGGCTGGTGCTGCTGCTGATCGGGACGTTAGTGGGGCGATCACTCGGCTGGTATCTTTCCACAGTGGGGAGTAATTGGACAGCCAGGGAGAGATTGTTTTTGCTGCCTGGAAACTCTGCCAAAGCGACAGTACAGGCAGCAATTGGAGCTATTCCCCTAGCTCAGGGAATTGATGGTGGGGAGGTTATTCTGGCAATCTCGGCGCTGTCGATTTTGGTCACGGCTCCTTTGGGCGCATGGGCAATCCCTACCTTTGCCCCCAGGCTACTGGAGCGAGGGGAGGTCGATCCGACTAAAGTGGCCGTGGCTCGCAAAGTTGTTCTGCTTGCTGCCGTTGATACTTCTAACCTATCTACTCAGGTACTGACACAGGCGGCGGATCTGGCGCGTCGTAGTGATGGTGAGATAGTGGTGCTGCACGTTTTTCAAGCAGGCAGCTCTCAGGAAGATAGCGATCGCTCAGCAGGTCATGATGACATTCAGCAACTGCGCGAGCAGGCCAAAAAGCTACTGGCAGATATTCGCTATCAATTCATCACGGCTGATGGGCCAGCGGCTGAAGAGATTATTCGCACTGCCGCAGCCTACGGCGTAAGTGAGATTGTCATGGGCAAGCGAGGGCACCGTTCTTTGAGCGAGATGTTTGTGGGATCGGTCTCTTACTCTGTACTGACCACCAGCCTGCGACCTGTTGTCCTTGTTGAAGATAGTAAAGATATCAAAAAATGAAATAGCTCTCCTGCTGTCTTTGAACGACAAGAGAACTATGTTATGCCTGGTTTGTGAGGTGACTGTTGAATCCCCTTCAACCGCGTGATAGAGAATCCGCAATCTTAGCAGGTTCGTTACTTAGTCTGGCTGTCTAGCTGGTCTAAGCGAGTCTTTTGTATGTCGTCAACACTCTTAGACTGGCTGTCTAGCTGGTCTAAACGAGTCTTCTGAATGTTGTTGCCGCCAGCAACTTCCTTAAGCTCATCATCAGAAAGCTGATCGTCTTGAGAAACGGTCTTATCTTGCTCTTGCATGTTTAATTTCCTCTTTAGAAAAAATGAAAAAGTTTGGTGTGAAACGATTATGACTTGGCCAAGTCTCTTACCTGCTCATCAGCACTTTGCCGATGTCAAGTTCATAGTAGCACCGGCCCTTTAAAACAAACCACTAAATTAAGAATTCTGTTACATCGGAAGGCGCAGAGGATGGTTGATCCGGCAAAAACTAGCACTTAAGGAGATTTCTGAGAAAGGGATGAGAAAATAGTGAAAGAGAATCGAGAAAAAAGAGAAAACTGAGAGAACGATGAGAATTTGTTTAAGGGAGCGTTAAAGCTAAAGTTTGTTAGAGAAATTTTTCGCTGTAGGTAGAAGGGCGCTATGATTTCACAAATATATTGAAATTAAAACAACGGATGCAGAGCGCAACATTTTCTTGTTTTCTCTGCAACTTATTTTCTGCGGATATTTTCCGGCAACTGTTGATCCTGATTTTTATTGATCCTGATTTTTATCTGATGGATACTGCAACCGCTGCTGGGAGGCGGCAGTCAATGAGCAAAAGTATCTTTCGCAAAGAGGCGTTAGAGCGACTTTCATCGCCCGAGCAGCTTGACCAGCTCATGCAGATTGTCACGCCTCGAAGCTGGTTGCCGCTAGCGGCGCTCGGCGGATTGCTGGCCTGCGGATTGGTTTGGAGCTTAGTCGGGCGAATTCCGGTGACGACGACCGGGCGCGGGGTGATTGTTTTTGCCGATTCGTCACCCGGTGAGCTGAAGGGCGTGGCCTACTTTAGCGCGGGCGAAGTAGCTCAAATTCAGCCGGGGATGAAGGTGCTGCTGATCCCCGACGTGGAGGGAGCGCAGATTGCGGGCGGGCTGATGGGACAGGTGCAGTCGGTGTCTAACCCAACGGTGACGACGATTGAGGCGGCGCGGGAAGCAGGGCTTGATGACCGGGCCTATATCGAAGTGGTGACTGTTCCGGATATGGATGTAAATGGCGACTACCACTGGTCTACCGGGGCCAGTATGACGGCTCCGATCGCGGGCATCCCCGCGATCACCCGTGTCACCCTCGACGAAAAAGCGCCGATCACGTTTGTGCTGCCTTTTTTGGAGTAGCTTATGGCCCGGACGCCGACAGTGTTACAGATGGAAGCGGTGGAGTGCGGCGCGGCGGCGCTCAGCATGGTGCTGGGCTACTACGGTCGGCATGTGCCGTTGGCTGAGCTACGGCGCTCGTGCGGGGTGTCGCGCGACGGGGTGACGGCGGCAAACGTGCTCAAGGCGGCGCGTAACTATGGCCTGGATGCCAAAGGATTTAAGAAAAGTATTGACAGTCTGAAGACGCTGCCGGTGCCGTTCATTGTGTTCTGGAATTTCAACCATTTTTTGGTGGTGGATGGCTTTGGCAAAGATCAGGTTTTGCTGAATGACCCGGCAATCGGCCCGCGTAAGGTGACCTTTGCTGACTTTGACGCGGGCTATACCGGGGTGGTGCTGACGTTTGAGCCGGGAGAGAAGTTTCAGGTAGGGGGCGATCGCCCCAGTGCCCTGAGAGGACTCAAACACCGGCTAACCGGCTCACTCGGCGCGCTGGCTTTTTGCACGTTGGCGGGCTTTTTGCTGGTGCTGCCCACGCTGGCGATCCCGGCTTTTAGCCGGGTGTTCATTGACAATATTTTGCTGGCGAAGCGGCTGGACTGGTTGCCCTATGTGCTGGCTGGCATGGGCGTTACGGTAATCGTGCAGTCGTTGCTGACCGCCTTGCAACTGCGCTATTTGCGAGCGCTGAAGGTGAAGCTGTCGGTGGGGATGTCGAGTCGGTTTGTGTGGCATGTGCTGCGGTTGCCTGCTGGGTTTTATGCGCAGCGGTTTGCGGGGGAGATCAGCGATCGCATTGCTATTAACGACAGCGTGGCGGGCGTGCTCTCCGGGCGGCTGACGACGACGATGATCAGCCTGGTGATGGTGGTGTTTTACGCGGTGGCGATGCTGCAATATGACGTTCCGCTGACGGTGATTGTGGTGGCTTTTGCCGCGATTAACGTGATTGTGTTGCAGTGGGTAGCCAGGTCGCGCACCGATGCCAACCGCCGCCTGATTCAGGAATACGGCAAGTCGTCAGGGGTGGCTATTTCCGGCCTGCAAAGCATTGAAACGCTTAAGGCTTCCGGCCTGGAATCTGACTTTTTTGCCCGCTGGGTGGGCTACCAGACCAAAGCTGCGAACGCTCAGCAGGAGTTGGGCCTCAGCAATCGTTTACTAGGATTATTGCCCACGCTGCTATCGACCCTGGCCGCTCTGTCGCTGCTGATTATCGGCGGCTGGCGCGTTATCAACGGCAGTCTTTCAATTGGGATGCTGGTGGCTTTTCAGCTTCTGATGCAGAGCTTCCAAGGCCCAGTAAATAACCTCGTGGGCTTTGCTAACACCCTGCAAACCCTACAGGGCAACTTGGAGCGGCTCGACGATGTTTTAGAAAATAAAATTGACAGGGTATTTAGCCATCAGGCATCGGCAGAGCAGGAAAAGTCCGATGCAGCATTTCCAACTTTTCGGCTAGCGGGTGCGATTGATATCAAAAACCTTTCCTTTGGCTACAGCCCGCTCGATCCGCCCCTGATTGAAAACTTTAGCCTGTCAATCAGGCCCGGTCAGCGGGTGGCGTTTGTCGGCGGCAGCGGCTCGGGTAAATCTACTCTGGTTCGGGTGATTGCGGGGCTTTACCAACCAGATGCTGGTGAGATTCGCTTTGACGGGCAGCGGGTGGAGACGATTCCCCGGTCGGTGATGACGAATTCGGTGGCGATGGTGGAGCAAGATATTTTGCTGTTTGCAGGGCCGATCCGTGACAATTTGACGCTGTGGGACGCCACGATTTCGGAGACGTCTATTCGGCAGGCTTGTCAGGACGCTGAAATTGAGGAGACGATTTTGTCGATGCCCTATGGCTATGACGCGGTGCTGCTGGAGGGCGGGCAAAACCTCAGCGGCGGGCAGCGGCAGCGCTTGGAAATTGCTCGGGCGCTGGTAAACCGGCCTTCGATTTTGATCATGGACGAGGCAACAAGCGCGCTTGATTCGGAGACGGAGCGAATTATTGATCAGAATTTGCGGCGGCGAAGCTGCACCTGCTTGATCGTGGCGCATCGGCTGAGTACCATTCGCGATGCGGATGAAATTATTGTGCTGGAGCGCGGCAAAGTCGTGCAGCGCGGCACTCACGATCAGCTCTGGCAGCAGGACGGCCACTATGCCAATCTGATTCGCAGTTCAGGGACGGCCCTTTAGAGATGAGTGAGGAGCAAGCGATGGTTTCGATTGAGCCCATAACAACCCGCACCGTCCGTACTCTGGCGGGCAATGAGACACTACTGCTCGATTCGCCCCAGACCTGGCAAATTCAATCGGGACTAGTCGGCATTTTCAGCGCCCTCTGGCAGAACGGTGAACTCACTGGGAAGCGGCAATACCTGTTTACCGTGGCGGCGAATGAGCTGATGGTCGGGGCTGAGCTGACTGCGGAGGGATCAGAGGCTTATGGGCTGGTGGCGATCGCCTTCGAGCCCACCCTCCTATCCGCTGTAGAACTACCGCGCGATCCAACCGATCCCTTACACCAGCAGGTCGCCACCTGGCGCAACCATTTCAACCAGCTTGAGGGATTTCCCGATCCCCCTGTACCCCTGACCGAATCTGCCGAAGATCAGTCCGAGGAAATCAGCGACGAACGGCTGATCGAGTTCCACCGTCACGCGCTCTCGGCTCTCAGCCAAATGATGCGCCGCCAACGTCAGCAGGACGCCAAACGTTTTCAGCAGCGCCAGCAGCTCGACCAGAGAACCACGCAGCACGCCTTGCAGGGACTGGCTTCCCTGCTCAAACCCGAAGACGACAGCTACCTATCGGCAGAGACGCCTTTGCTGGTGGCGGCTGGCGCAGTGGGTCACGTACTGGGCGTACAAATTTCACCGCCTGCGCAGTCGGAAAACCTGGCGCAGGTGAAAGAACCGATGGCAGCGATCGCCCGCGCCTCTCAACTGCGGCTGCGCTCCATTCTGCTGCGGGGCGGCTGGTGGCGTCAGGACAGCGGGCCAATGGTCGCCTATCGTCAAGAACAGCGTCAGCCGGTCGCGCTACTGCCGATCAAAAACAGCCGCTACGAACTGCTCGACCCGGTAACTTTGCAGCGTACCCCGGTCGATGAGGCGCTGGCCGCGCAGCTTGACCCGACGGCCCTGGTCTTTTATAAGCCGCTGCCCGACGGTCAGCTCACGGCCTTGAACCTGCTACAGTTTGCCTTTCACGGTCGTCAGCGAGATCTGTGGATGATCTTGATCACAGGGGTCGCCACGACGCTGCTGGGAATGGCGATTCCGCAGGCGACGGCGGTGCTGATTGACAATGCGATTCCCTATGGCAGTCGGGAGATTTTGCTGCAAATTGGGCTGGCGCTGCTGGCGGTGGCCTTTGGGCGGGCTTGCTTTCAGTTGGCACAGGCGATCGCTGCCATGCGACTTGAAACCGCTTCCGACGCCACCCTGCAAGCCGCCGTTTGGGATCGGCTGCTGAAGCTGCACACCTCCTTTTTCAGAGAATATTCCACTGGCGATTTGCAGTCGCGGGTCTCCAGCGTTACCGCTATTCGCCGCAAGCTCAGCGGCAGTGCCCTGGATGCCCTGCTCTCGGGAGCCTTTGCCCTGCTCAACCTGGGGCTGCTGTTTTACTACAGTGCCAAGCTTGCCGTGCTAGCCCTGTTTGTGGCCTTTTTAGTTGCTAGCGTCACCGTCATTTCAGGGGCCATTTTGCTCAAAAAGCAGCGCCCTTTGCTCGCCTTAGACGGTGAGCTGTACGGCCTGATGGTGCAGCTCATTAACGGTGTCTCAAAGCTGCGGATTGCCGGGGCTGAGCCGCGCGCCTTTGCCCAGTGGGGCGAAAAATACCGGCAGCAGCTTCGGCTGGAGATGAGCACGCAACGGTTGGAAGATGCGGTGAGTGTCTTTAATACCGCCATGCCGACGGTGACCGCCATCGGCCTGTTTGCGCTGGCCAGTACGCTGGTCAATCCGATGGGTATGGGCTTTTCTACCGGGACGTTTTTGGCTTTTAGCGCGGCGTTTGGCATTTTTATCAGCGGCGCGACTAGCCTGAGCCTGACGCTGATTGAAGTGCTGGAGGTGATACCGCTTTGGCAGCGATCACTACCCATCCTCACCGCCGAACCCGAAGTCAGCATCCAAAAGGCCGATCCCGGTCGGCTGACGGGCCGTATTTGCCTCGACCGGGTGACCTTTCGCTACCGCGACGACGGCCCCCTAATTTTGAACGACGTCACCGTTGAAGCGTATCCCGGTGAATTTATTGCCCTAGTTGGCCCCTCCGGTTCTGGCAAATCCACCGTGCTGCGGCTGCTGCTGGGCTTCGAAACGCCCCAGTCCGGCACGGTTTACTACGACAGCCAAGACGTTTCTGGAATTGACATCACAGCGGTACGCCGACAGCTTGGCGTAGTTCTACAAAACGGTCGAATCACCGCTGGCTCGCTCTTCGAGAACATTTCAGGCGGCGCACTGATCACCCTGGATGACGCTTGGCGAGCCGCTGAGATGGCAGGGTTTGCAGACGATGTGCGCAGCTTCCCGATGCAAATGCACACCGTGATCAACGAGGGCGGCGGCAACCTCTCGGGCGGGCAGCGGCAGCGGCTGGTAATCGCCCGTGCCCTGGCGCTCAATCCTAAAATTCTCCTGTTAGATGAGGCTACTAGCGCTCTAGATAATCGCACTCAGGCGATTGTGAGTGAAAGCTTAGATCAGTTAAACGTGACCCGCATTGTGATCGCCCACCGGCTCAGTACCATTCGCAACGCGGATCGAATTTACGTGATTAAAGCAGGACGGGTTGTCCAGCAGGGCAGCTTTGATGAATTGGCCGCCCTGCCAGGTGTCTTTGCCCAACTGATCAAGCGGCAGATGGCTTAGCCTATTATGCAGAGTACTTTTTTGCCTTCTTGTGAGGTGAGAATGTAAAGAATTTCTCCTAATTGATTTGAATCAAAGACGATAAAATTTTACTAAGGTAATCTTTGCTGAATAACTTTGCTGGAGCTGATATGAAAAACTGGCAAGATGTTCAAACGGTAAGCCCGTGGCAATTGTCATTAGATTCATTGACGACTTTGAGCTATCAATCACACGATCTCACTAGCTACCTGCAAGAAGTCATCGCAGGGGTCAGTCGGCTGCTCAGTTCGGATTGGTCAGGAGTCACAGTTCAAAAGGGCGCAAGCTCCCAGGTAATCGCTAGCAGTCCGGCTCTACAAGACGAAGACGCTGTTTTTTTGACCCATACGAGCGTCTCGGAAATAGTTGCGAAAAGCGGTCAGTCTTTTTTTATCGGAGATATTGAACAGCATCCTGAAGAAGCCAGCCGGATGAATGGCTTTACCTGCTATCTGGGCGTTCCGCTGCGGGTACTGTCAGGAGAAGTGATTGGGACTATTTGTTCATTTAGCAGCCGGCCGCGACAGTATGACGCGGAGACGCTTTCTACGGTGGAGCTGTTTGCGGCGCGAGCGGCGACAGCCATTGATAACTATCACCTGTACCAGCAGCAGCAGCAGTTTAATGAGCTGCTAGAGGCCGAGGTCAACAAGCGAACAACAGAACTTCGGGCAGCTCAAGCCAATCTGATAGAGCATGAGCGGCTCGCGGCCATTGGTGAACTCGCTTCGATGATTGTTCACGAAATTCGCAATCCTTTGACCACCGTGCAAATGGGGTTGGACTACTTTGCAAGGCTCGATTTGCCCGAATCGGCAAAGGCCCGGTTATCGCTAGCGACTGATGAAGCTAAACGGTTAACCAAGCTTTTGCAGGAAATTTCTTCCTACTCAAAGCCTCAGATCTTGCGGCCTGCCAACATTGATATAGATAACTTTATTCGGTCTCTATTAGTCTCACTGCGAGCTATTCCTGCCGCCGAAGGCCGTTCGATTGAGTATGTGCCCTTTCACTCATTTATCTCAATTGTGGGGGATGAAGATAAGCTCAAGCAGGTATTTATCAATTTGGTTCGCAACGCCTGTGAAGCGGTGGAGCCGGGAGAAACTGTTCGATGGTCGGTGACAGAGAGCCCCGGTGACCAAATTCGAATTTCTGTTCACAATGGCGGTCAGCCTATTCCACCGAATGTTTTATCTCAGCTAACGCAGCCTTTTTTCTCGACTAAGTCAGAAGGCACCGGTCTGGGGCTAGCGATTGTCAAGCGGATTGTAGAAGCACATAGCGGACAACTATTGATCGAATCTTCTGGGCGTGAGGGAACAGTCTTTAGCGTTCAGCTACCGCTTAAAGCGATGTGAAGGCCGAGATGATATTTACAGACAGGTGACAGCTTTATCTCGGTAGCTATTATGCCTGAGAAGGCGCTCAATTGCGACCACCAGATCGGCCATTAAAAAGGGCTTTGTCAGACAGGTTTGGACATTTTGCGACAGGTAGCATTCCCCTTCCTCATCGACGGTAGTGGCGACAATCGGCAGTTGGCGATCGCCCGAGTTCAGCTGAGCGCAAATCTCTGACCCGGATGTTCGTCTCAAATCCCAGTTAAGAATCACCAAGTTGGGATTCACCTCCCAAAAGATAGAAGGCTCAGTTGCATTATCGTAACTGATACAAGTTTGGTAGCCTGCTGTCTGAAGCTCCATCGCGATAAAGCGCGGCAGACTGACTCGATCATCAATAATCAAAATTTTAGGAGCCATAAAACAGACAGCAGAGATGGAAAACAACGCATACTCGGATTATGCACCGGCTATTTCTTGCGCATGTGAGAATTTGCTTAGAGATTCTCAAGTTTTTGGTTTTTTCCTATAGATGATCACAAGCAACAACTTAAACGGAAGTTCTCGGTTTCTTTCAGACTGTGTTCAATCATCTCTCAGTCAGAGTCTAGAAAGGAAACTACAGAGCCGGGTTAATCTCAGCATTATTCTGTTCTTCTATCCCTTTAAGCTTGACTATTACTCGCAAGAGTTGAACGCGGTAAAAGGCTTGAGCTGTGGTGTTTCCCAGTCGGCATACCACTTGACCAAATGGGGGCGGAGGGCTTGGGCCAGATCGCGATAAACGGCCCGATCTGACGTAGCCTCTAGCTGGGCAGCAGCTTTTTCGCCGAGCGATCGCAAATCAAACCCAGTCGGCTCACCATTCTCTAGTACAACTCGGCCATTCACCAGCACCGTATCCACATCGTTACTGCGAGCCCGCATCATGACTACCGACAGCGGATCGGCTTCGGGGGCAAGATAGGGCCAGGTAATGCGATCCATTTTCACCAGTACCATATCTGCCTGATACCCAGGGGCCAGTTTCCCTAAACAATCTTCCTTTCTCAACAGCTTAGCGCCGCCTGCTGTCGCCATCTGAAAAACGTCCTTATAGTTAGGGGCGGCATCTTGCAGGTGGGGCGATCGCTGCAACCGAGCCGCCAGTCTCATTTCGGCAAACATATCCTCATCGTCATTCAGCGTCGTGCTATCCATCCCAAGCCCCATCGTCACGCCGCCTGTCAGTAGCTGAGTGAGCGGGGCTACTCCCGCCCGCAGCCGCAAATTAGAGCTGGGATTGTGACTGACAGAAGCGCCCGTTTCAGCCAGTATTTCAATATCCTGCTCGCTTGCCCATACCCCGTGCGCCAACGAGAAGCGGGGGCTGAGCACACCCAAATCACGCAGGTGAGCAATCACCGACTTGCCGTGAAAGCGCGGCCCGATCATTTTCTCAGGCAGAGACTCCAGGGCATGAGTTTGCACTCCCGTATCCAGGCGCTCCGCCGCCTCGGCAATTTTCAGCAGCAGCTCATCGCCCACCCACTGTGGCCCCGGCGGGCCAAACCACACGTCAATATGAGGATGCGACTGATACTGACGCACTGCCTCGCTGACGATTTCTAAATAGTCTGCTGAGGGTAGCCCCTGCTTGGCCGGGGTGAGCTTTTGCACCTGCTGCCGCAGCTCTGCTGGCAAGCTGGCCAAAAAGGCTCCATCTTGACCCGCACCGTGGACTAAAAAGCTGTCGTACCGGGCACCCGGCGCGAGCGCAACCCGCAAACCCGCCTGCTCGTAAGCGCTGAGCTGCTTTTGCAAATCGGTTCGACTCGCTTCAGCCGATTCGCCGATGTTAGAGACATCGACCACGGTAGTGATGCCACTTTTGAGCAGGGCAGTGGCGCTGAGCAGCGTAGCGATGGTTGGGTCTTGCGATCGCCGCCCGTGCTTTGCGTACAGCCACAGCTCCAAAAAGTCATCCTCAATGCCCAGCAGAGAATTCGGCACCCCATTGCTGTGGTGATGCGCGTTAATCAGGCCAGGCAGAATGGCATGTTGGGGTGAGCCTGAGACCTTTGCGCCGGGATAGCGATCGCTCAATGTCTTCCAGCTTTCCACCGCCAGAATTTTCTCCCCCTGAATCGCTACTCCCCCATCGGTGAGCAGGTCATCCCCAGTAAACACCCAACGACCTCGAACCAGAAAGATCGGCTCTGTCGTCAGCGGCAGGTTGGAAGTCATCATGGGCTGGTAAGCAATTGATCACCGTCACAATAGCAGCTAGGCGATTCCCTTGGAAGGCTTCGCCATTGCTCATCATCACTCAAAAGAATGGATAGGCTGCGGAATCACACGGTACAGAATGGCATACAAAACGGCGGCGACCACAATTCCATTCACCGGGCCGATGCCAATGCCCGCATTGCTAGTGAAGTAGGCCACCGCCGAGCCGATTACGTAGGCAATCACACCCGCCCAGTTAAAAGCCGGTAGTCGGGCGTTCAGCCGAGGAAATCTGCCCCGGTGACGCAGCCAAAAATCAACCATAATAATTCCCCCCACCGGCGGAATAAAGGTGCCCAGTAAAATTAAATAGGCAGGCAGCAGATCGTAAATGCCCGAGAGAGTCAGAATCAACGCGAAGGTCGCGCCGCCCAGCACAAAGGCATGGCGATTGTGCGTGCGGAACATGTTGGCTCCCGCTACTGAAAAGGCGTAAATAGTATTGTCCTGCGTCGTCCACACATTGAGGATGAGCAAAACCACACCGCCCGCCAAAATTCCCTGAGTCGCCATCGCCTTAATCAGGTCTTCCGAACCGTACACCAGCGTGCAAAACGCCCCGGCAAAGACCAGAATCCCGTTGACCAGCATAAAAGCGCTCAGCGTCGAGATGATGGCATTTTTCCCTGAGTCAGCAAAGCGGCTCCAGTTCGTAGCCTGCGTTCCGCCCGAAATAAAGGTGCCAATCACCACCGCTAAAGCTGCCCCCATACTCAGCTCTCCAGTCGGCTCAGGAATCGCCGCGCTACCGTAGTCACCAAAAGCCAGCGTCAAGCTGATCGCCACCAGTATCAGCATGGCAGGCACCGCCAACCGACTGAGCCAATCAATCGCCCGATAGCCGATATAGGCCGTCGCGCAAAAAGCATAGTTAAAGAAAAACACCAGCAGAACGTAGGGCAACCCTGTCCCTGGCGCACCTATTAGCTCTAACAGCACCTGCACAATAACCGCCGTTGTAAAGGCGTACCAGCCAATTTGGGTAAACCCCAAGATAAAATCTACCCAGCGAGACCCCACATTGCCAAAGCTAAACCGGGCCATAAGCACTGTCGTCAGCCCGCTCCTGGCGGCAATGTAGCCCAGCGCCGCACAGTATCCGCCTAAGATGAGATTGCCGATTACGATGATCGCGAGCATTTGCGGAAAGCTGAAAGATGGCCCAATCGCCCCCCCGGCAAATAAGGTCGTCGAGGTCAATGCAAACCCCATTAGCAATAAGGAGAGCGACCAAAACGGCTTACGGTCAGATTGCGGCACCGCGCTCAGCGGATAGTCTTCAGTCGCCGATTTTTCAACAGCTGGCGGCTTGGTGAATAGTGTCATCGTTTGTCGCCCTTCCTGAACATGGACATTGCCACTTTTTTTATTTTGTAAGGCTTTTTACGGCATGAGATAGTATCTTCGGCTACGGTCGTATCCCAGGATGTCGTTTCATTCCTTTATATAGCACCGGCCTTTAGAATGGAACAGTGAATGAGACAGCCCACTTTTGAGAGCAGCGATGAGCGACAGAGAACCGATTCAGGTGATTGGCGGTGGTTTGGCAGGGACGGAAGCCGCCTGGCAAATCGCCCGCGCTGGGGTGCCGGTGGTGCTGCATGAGATGCGGCCAGTGAAGACTTCTCCGGCGCATCATTCCGAACACCTGGCTGAGCTGGTATGCAGCAATTCTTTTGGGGCGATGGGGACTGATCGGGCTTCGGGGCTGCTGCATGAGGAACTGCGGCGGCTGGGGTCGGTGGTGATTAGCAAGGCGGACGAGCATTCGGTGCCCGCTGGTGGGGCGCTGGCGGTGGATCGTGGGGTGTTTGGTCAAGAGCTGACGGCGACTTTAGAGAATCATCCGCTGGTGGAACTGCGGCGAGACGAGGTGCAGCGCATTCCGGCTGAGGGCATTACCGTGCTGACGACCGGGCCGCTGACGAGTGAAGCCCTTAGCGAAGATCTCGAACGGTTTGCAGGGCAAGCCTATATGAGCTTTTTCGATGCGGCCAGTCCGATTATTGTCGGAGAATCGATCAATCGCAATATTGCATTCATGGCTTCTCGCTATGACCGGGGCGAGGCCGCTTACTTGAACTGTCCGATGGATAAGGAACAGTATTTACGGTTTTACCACGCGCTGTGCGAGGCGCAGCAGACAGAACTGAAAGACTTTGAGCGAGAGACGGCAAAATTTTTCGAGGCTTGTTTGCCGATTGAGGAGATGGCGCGACGGGGGGAAGATACGATGCGCTATGGGCCGGTGAAGCCGGTGGGCCTGTTTGATACGGAAAAATATGGGGCGTTTGATGCGCCCGAAAATAAGGTGCATAAGCCTTACGGCGTGGTGCAGCTCCGGCAGGAAGATAAGGCCGGTCAGCTCTGGAATATGGTAGGCTTTCAGACAAATTTGCGCTGGGGTGAGCAAAAGCGAGTGTTCCGTCTGATTCCGGGGCTGGAAGAAGCAGAGTTCGTGCGGATGGGGGTGATGCACCGCAATACGTTTATCAATTCGCCTGAGCTGCTAAACGGATCTTTGCAGTTCAAGCAGCGGCCTACGTTGCTAGCAGCAGGGCAACTTGTGGGGACTGAAGGGTATACGGCAGCGATCGCCGGGGGCTGGCTAGCAGGTACCAATGCCGCTCGAATTGCCCTGGGCAAACAGCCTTTGAGCTTGCCAGTGACGACTATGCTGGGCGCTTTAGTGGACTTTATCAGCTCGGCTGAGCCTAAGCACTTTCAGCCAATGCCGCCAAATTTTGGCATCATCCCGCCGTTGTCGCAGCGGGTGCGCAACAAAAGAGATCGCTATGGGGTGTATCGCGATCGCGCCTTCAGCGATCTTCAAAATTGGGCGACCGAAAATAATCTTGTGCTAACGCAAACCGCTGCCAGTGAGACCGTTCATACGAAGGAAGCGGTCTTAACGTCGTAGTCCCCAGGTCTATCCAAATTGAAAGCGAGATCTACCGGCGCAGCATCGCCCAGGTAAATCCAGTCCCGAATCCCTGAACGACAGCCATCTTGATCCAGAGCAGCGTCATATGCTCCAGGTGCAGGCTCATAGAGAGTGGGCCGGTATCTACCGCTTCCCAACCGAGTTGAGTGCAGAGTTCACTGACGGTCGATTTGGCTGCTTCATCATCTCCGGCAATCAGCATGGCCGGTTTTAACGCTGCATCGCCTGTCTTATAGCCCGGATAGGCGCTGTTCTCAAAGTTCCCAAACCCGTAAATGGTAAAGGCTTTGACGACTTTGGCGGCAGGGACTGTCTGCTGCACTGTTTCGGCTCCAGAAAGGGTGCTATTGAGCCCGTGGCTAAGATTAGCGCCCACCGGGTTTGTACAGTCGACAACAACTTTACCGCTCAAATCGCCTGCCGACTTGAGGGCGGATTCATTGGCTGCAAAGGGAGTCGCTAAGAAAATAATTTCTGCTTCGTTAACTGCTTCGGCGACTGGCTTTGGAGTGAGGGCTGAGTTTTTCTCCTGAGCGGCTTTGACCGTCTGTGAATTGCGATCACGGGCAGCAATGGTGACGTGATGTCCTTGCTGTGCCAAATGATCAGCCAGCGCACTGCCGACATTGCCGACACCGATAAATGTGATGTTCATAGGTTTCCTTTAATGGGGTGGTTGCGCTTTACTGCTCTAAAGCTTCAATGACGAGTTTGGCAACAGCGGCTCCCGAGTTTTGCTGTTGCCCGGTGACCAAGTTGCCGTCGTGAAGTGCGTAAGCCGAAAAGGCTGGCGCTGTAACAAAGTTGGCCCCTAGCTTATTGGCTTCATCTTCAATGCGAAAAGGCATCATTTTTTGACCGACGGTTTGGTCGGGGGCGCATCCAGCTCTTGGGGGAGGTTAAATGTACTACGTAAAAAACCTTGAAATTCCGTTTTAGGTTAATGCGCTATTGCACCTGATGCAGAATTGACGGGTCTGATTTTCGGCCTACATTTGTACTCCCACATCACCTGGATGCGCCCTTTGGTCGGCGTAGTCTTCTTCACTATTAGCAAAGCCAGTCATTTTCTTCCCTTGAATAATAGGCTGACCCGCATCGTCTTGCAGGTATAGCAAAAGGCTGGTGCCATGGCAGAGCGCTGCGCTGACTTTGTTGGCCCGGTAGAAGTCTAAAAAGCGGGACTGTAAGTCCTCTGCCGCCGCATAGGTAAACATCGGAGACTGACCGCCGCAGACGACAATCGCGTCAAAGTTATCCGCCGGGAGGTCGGTCACGGCAGGCGTGTTCTCCAGCAGGGCCATGAATTCTGGCCGGTTGATGTATTCCAGACTGAGACTGTCGTCTTTGGAGTAGCCCGATTCGTCGCGAGGATCGCTGTAGGCATCGAACGCTACTTTGCCACCGTCAGGGCTGGCGATAGTGACTTCATAACCTTGCTGAATGAATTCGTGATAGGGATGAATGAGTTCGGCAGCCCAGAACCCTACAGGCCATCCCAACGTTGTAGAAACACTTGGATTGGCAACCACCATCAGAATCTGTTTGGGAGCTGAATGAAGCGTCATGGTCTATTCCTGCTGAGTATTGTGCGGTTTCGAGTACTTTTGGACGAATGCTCAGGCGGAAATGCGGATTAAGACCTCTATGGTGAAGCAGAAGACTCTATCTGTCCAATGGATTATTGATATGATGAACATTCATCTGGTGAATGTTACAGTCACTCAAGCCGAAACGTGCTGCCGGTTGAGTAGGTCGGTCAAATTATCTGTAAAACGCATTTCGACTACGCTCAATGCTCAATCCGCCGTAGCCAGAGGGCTGAGCGTAGTCGAAGTCCGGCTCTTGAAGTGAGCTTTAATCACACTGAGCTACTTACTTTGAAGTCAAACTACTAGAAACGTTATTCGTTTGATGAATTTATCAAGCATTGATCTCAATTTGCTGGTGGTATTCGATGCGCTGATGACGCACCGGCAGGTGACTCGGGCAGGCCAGCAGTTGGGGCTGAGTCAGCCTGCAACCAGCAATGCCCTGGCCCGGTTGCGCAAGCTGCTAGACGACGAATTGTTTGTCCGAAGTGCTGCCGGGTTGCAGCCAACGCCCAAAGCTATGGCATTATCCGCGCAGCTTCAGCCTGCGCTAGGGCAAATCCAGACGGCACTCTCGGCTCAGGAGATTTTCGACCCGGCTAGTAGTGACCTCACCTTTCGCATCGGCATGTCGGACTATGTGGAGTTTATGCTGCTTCCGGCTTTGCTGAAGCAGGTTCAGCAGGTTGCGCCCGGTGTCAGTTTTCAGATTCGCGCGGGCGATCGCACTCAACAACTAGACATGCTAAACCAGGGCAAACTGGACTTAATCTGCGGGCTTTTCCCAGACAAGGGAGATGCCCACAGACAGCACTGCCTGTTTGAAGAAAGCTTCGTCTGTGTATGTCGCTGCGAGCATCCTTTTATTCAGGGCAGTTTGTCTTTGGAAGACTATATTGCCGCCCAACACTTGCTGGTTTCGGTGAAAGAAGATCGCAAAGGAAGGATTGACCATATTTTAGAAAAGCAGGGTCTGCGGCGTCACGTCGCGATTTCTGTGCCGCATTTTTTGGTGGCTCCAGCGCTGATCGCCCAAACCGATTTGATTACCACCATGACAGGAAGGGTAGCTGCTGCTTTTTCATCTGCCTATCGCCTGCAAGTATTGCCGCTGCCGCTGCCGGTAAAAGGCTTTAGGGTGTCCATGCGCTGGCACAGGAGCAATGACGCGCCAGCGCAGCGTTGGTTGAGAGCGATTGTGTCAGAGGTTGGTGCGATCGCCTAATCGACCGTCTGCTCAGCATTAGCGCGCAGGTGAAACGGGTTAAAGTTTGTACGGCGATCGTAGTAGTCTTCTTGTTCCTGTTGTTTTAACCAGCCGGTCAGCCAATAGGTGATAGGCGTAAAGAGAATTTCTACGCCGCACTTGAAGACATAGTTAGAGACGACTAGCGTCACCATCAGCGAAACAGGGAATAGTCCCCAAAAGGCGATCGCAATAAACAACGCCGTATCTAGCACCTGCCCGACCAGGGTGGAAGAAATTGTCCGCAGCCAGAGCTGCCGCCCTTGAGTGGCGACTTTGAGCTTGGCCAAAATAAAGGCGTTAGAAAATTCGCCCACCGAATAGGCGATCAGGCTAGCGATGACAATACGCGGCGTCAGTCCTAAAATTTGGTCGTAGGCTGTCTGATACGTCCAGTCGGTGGCGGCAGGCAAAGCACCGACAATAATAAAGGTGGCAGACATGACCAGAGCGGCGACAAATCCTGTCCAAATGACTTTTCGCGATCGCGCATAGCCGTACACTTCGGTTAAAATATCGCCAAAAATGTAGCTCAGCGGAAATAGCAACGTACCGCCATCGAACGTAAAAAAGCCAAAGTCGACAATTTTAGTAGAAACGATATTGGAAACCAATAGAACCGTGACGAACAGGGCCGTGATGGTGTCGAGATGTTTGAATCCGCGCATGATGGCTAACTGAGATCTTGCACCATTCTCAGTAAGGGTTGCAAAGAGGGCCGAAATCTGAAAAAAAGGGCGTAAGTAAAAATCGAAGACGGCCATTAAAACCATGCTTCAGCACGCCCAAGGGCTAGTGTATAGCCTAATTTCCCTGATGCCTAGTGTCTATCAAAAAGCCAGTCTAAAAGCCGTTT
>JBBQAC010000108.1:0-13791 GCA_038315915.1 Phormidesmidales cyanobacterium | reverse complement strand
TTCAAAACCTTCTGATATGTACCTGAACGACGGCTTTACTCCTTTGTTGCTGATGAAAGTATGGGATGAATATAAGGAATATACCGCTTTTGAGCTTTCCGCGATGACCCATCTTCCTGAGACACCTTGGAAATTGGCCCGTAAAGACATATCTCCGAAAAAATTTAATGTGACCATTTCGGACGAACTCATTAAAGAGGATTTTCTGAAAAGCTTCGTAGGTGCTGGGTCTTAGTGCACCAGATAGATTAGGTCAATGAGCGACAATTTGCAAAAGCGAAATGAACCGAGCATTGAAGATATTACCCCTGGCAAGGTGGCCCAGCCTTTAGAAGGTGAGTTCGATGGAATTCCAGAAGATATCAAAGAAGAGATTCGGGAAGAGAATTCCTACTACAGCGACCAAAAATATAGGCTAGAGAAGGCAAAAGCCGACAGAGCTGAAGAATACGTAAAAATATTAGAGCAGGATAGAGGAGAGCGAAGCAAGTATGCAAACAAGCTTTTTACGCTTATATGCGTCTGGCTAGTGGTCATAACTGTGCTAATTATTGGAAGTGGCTACAAGAACGACATGGACACCACCGTAAGAAATAGGGAAGGCAAAGTCGTAAGAAGGATTGTCACGTCTCCTCAATTTGAGCTTTCTGATACCGTACTGCTTGCTTTGATTGGGGGAACTACCGCAAGTGTGCTGGGCTTGTTCGTTATCGTAGCCAATTACCTTTTCAACACGTTAAAACCGCCAGAAGACTAGGACTCAATCAAATAGCATTTGTCAGCTTGGATAGGGCAACGGTGAACTCTATCTGCTCGTAAGGCAGGATCTCGCTCATGCAAATTACCCGGCGCAACATTGGCTTAACCGTAGACGACAGCCTCATGCGGGTCTATGTCGCCGCACCAGAACCCGCAGGCCAATACCCCGGCATTCTGTTTTATTCAGACATTTATCAGCTCGGTAGACCGATCACGCTGCTGGCCGACCGTCTGGCCGGATATGGCTATGTGGTTGCCGCGCCCGAAATCTTCCATCGTCTGGAGCCGATTGGCACGGTGATTGAACCCGACGATTTGGGACGACTGCGCGGCAATGACGATGCTAGGCGCAGTGCGATCGCCCACTACGACGCCGATGCCCAGGCTGTGCTGACCTGGCTCCAGGCTGAAGCCACTGTGAACGCCGAACAGCTTGGAACAGTCGGCTTTTGCATTGGCGGGCACTTGGCCTTCCGGGCCGCTCTCCCAAACGCGGCGCTGCCCAACCAGGTCAAGGCAGCAGCCTGCTGCTATCCCACTGGCATCCACAACGGCAAACTGGGCCGAGGCACTGCCGATACGATTGAGCGGGTTGGTGAGCTAACGGCTGGAGTCCTGACAGTGTTTGGTACGCTAGACCCCCACGTGCCGCTGGCGGGACGACAGACCATTCTACAGGCGCTAGATGAAGCAGGCGTCGCTCATAAATCGTTGCTATATGAGGCCAATCATACGTTCATGCGAGATGACGGCTATCGCTATGATCCCGTGGCGACAGATGCCGCTTGGGGTGAAATTGTTGCATTTTTGCAGCGGGTGCTGGCCTGATAGAAGGAAGCCGAAGCACCACTTCCTCTAGTTCCTGGCTTGTTGAACTCTGTAGTAATAGGCTCGATTGCGCTCTGTTAATACTGTAGAATTCCAGTCGGAAACGGGATCGTGCTGCAAATGTAAATAGGTCAGCTCAGGACAGCGGCAGAATGCCTGATCAGCGCTGAGATAGCGTTCGATAAGTTCTTGGTCTTCAGCGCCCCAGCCAATGAAGACCTCATCCCAGCCACCGATTGTCAGGAGGCGATCGCGCCGAAACAGTGGCATGACCCCAAAGCGCTCTCCTTTGAGCAAATGCTTTCGCAGTGCTGTTGGCTGATCTTCTGGCGCTGTTGTTGCTGTCTCCAGCGACTGGTTTAACGTGGTCAAATCAACAGTATCGGTTGCAGCCATCAGTCTATAGCCGGTTACCAGGCTGTGAGGAGAGCGCTCTGCTAACCAACAGTGCCGCTCCAGCGTTTTGGCCAAAGGGATCAAGTCGACATCAAAGGCAGCGACAAAATCTCCCTGAGCATGATTCAGACCTAGATTGAGCGCTTTGGTTTTGTGGAATGTCTTTCCGCAGGCAAGATGAAGATAGCTTACCTGCGATTCTTTGAGCAGTTGTTTCAAGGCTGCGGAAGGTTCAGGCGTGACTTCTACTACTATCCATTGCAACATTTGCTTGAGTGGGTATTGTGCCCACCAAGCCAACTGATTAGCGAGATGATTCGGGCGATTCCGGTAGGGGGTGATCAGGGTAAGTCGCATGGGCGAGCGTGGGTGGATAGTGGACAGTGATGGCATGGTGGGAAGGTCGACTACTGCGATCGCAGACACCTAGCTCAAACTGAGACAAGTCGCCGATTAATTTGCCCTGGGCTATTCCATCCAGGCAGCGTAAAATATTGTGATCGCGGCTTTGCACAGGCGTGAACTGTCCGTTCTTCAGGTTTCGCTGATCGTCGCCGTGGGAGAGATGAACGACGGTTCCTAGTTCGGCGATCGCGTATCCTAAAAGCTGCGATCGCATGAGCAAGTCCTGATCTTCCCAGCCCCAGCCCTGAAAGCAGTGGCGATATCCGCCGACCTGTTGAAAAAGGCTTTTTTGAGCGCAGAGTAAGCCACAGCCGGGACGACGGGAAGACGAATCTGGAGAAGCGAGATAAACTTCAACAGAACTCCCCCTCGGCAACTGCTCAAGGCAGTAGGTATAGCGAGGCCGCTGAGGAGCCGCACTGCCCCGCTCAGATTCCTGTACAATTTTGACAGCATAGAGGCATTCCGGATGGTCAGCGGCGGCAATTCCTAAGCCACTCAGCGCGGCCTCATTCCAGAGAATATCCACATCTGACATCAGGATTAAGGGAGCCGTCGCAGCAGCTAGCCCCTGGTTCATCAGCCAGCTTTTGTTAAAGCCCGTATGGGGACAAGCTAAGACCTTGACCTGAGGAAACTGAGCCACTTGTTGAAGTTGGGATTGGCAAGCGGCCAATTGCGATCCGCCGTCGCAGAGCAAAATTCGCTCCAAAAAGATTTCCTCGCATAGCGCGATTTTCTCTAGCAGGGTAGCAACACAGCGTAAAACCGTCGTTCGGTCTTTGACTGGAATGATGATGTCTAACTGTCTGTGTGCCATCGCAAAGGCGGCCCCCATCGGTGTAACAACTCAATTTCGGGTGCCACCCGTAGCGGACTAAGATCCGGTTTTTGCCCGCAAGCGACTGACTGAGTATAGGCCATGGCTTGTTGCTTGATGGCCCGAGTCAGCGACTGTCTGGCGGGAGAACCTAACCCGGTTTCGGGGGCGGTCGTCAGCGAGTGGGGACGCTTGCGACGAAAGTAGCAATAGCGCGGGCTATTGACTACCTTGGCCAGCCAGTGAGCCCGCAGCAAAAACTCGGTGTCGCCGCCAAAGGTCAGACCGGTCGCAAAGCCGCCTGAGCGCTGCACCAGGCTACGCGTTACCAGGCTGGTAGGATGCAGCAGAGGGTGTCCGGGAGAGTGAGCCAGCGCCCGATTGACATCTAGCGGATAGCCGACTGCCTGGAGCTGTGAGGTCGATTCGAGTACTCGGATTTCTTGAGCGCCCACGAGTTCTGCGCCGCTAGTGCGGGCGGTTTGGAGAAGAGTTTCGAGGCGATCGCAGCTCGACCAGTCATCAGCATCTTGAAACAAATAAGCGTCATAGTCAGTTTCATCAATCACAGACTGGATCAGCCGATAAGGGCCAACTCGTTTGGGCGCAACCAGCAAGGTAACATTCGCAAACTGCTGAACAATCTCCAAAGGCGGCTGAGCAGAAGCGTCATCAATAACTACAATATGAGTGAGTGGATGAGTTTGTTGGCACAGCGAAGTCAGACAGCGACTCAGCCAGGGTTCGCACTGCCAGTAAGGAACTAGCGCCAGAACAGTCGGTCGCTCTGGCCAGACATAGGCATGACTTTTCCCTAACGCTGCGGTTTCTGCACCGTCAGAGATTGCATCGTTAGATATTGCAGAAACACTTTGCCAGCGAACGCGGCAGTTAGCAGCTTCAAGCTGAGTAGCGAGTAATAGCGGATGAACCTGCGGATCGACTCTCTCCTTCAGCGCTTCAGCAACTTCATCGACACCGATATGCCAGTCGGTTATCTTCTCACAGAGAACAGATGCGGTCTCCGTTGGCAGAGGGCGGGCGGGCGGCGATACTCTGATGGTGATGACCGGGCTCATGAATCCGCGCACCATCCGATCACTGTTTGCTTTCCGTTTACCCTGTGAGTTTGACAGTCAAAATTCGACAGGTGGCGATTGGGCGGAGCGGCTGCGAATAAACAGGCGTAGGCCAAATCGGGCTTCCCAATTTCCGCTAGTTTTGGAGCCAGAGCGTTCAAGATGGGTAGCCAGGGCAGAGGATTGGAGACGGGTCTGTGAGCGCCATTTTTAGGAGATTCTAGCAGTCCGACATGCTGTTGAAGCACTTCCATCCATTCTGTTGGATTGAGATATTCGCCAAACGTCAATTGCGCATACCCTTTCTCCAGCCAACAGCGGGCAACCTGTTCAGGCGACTGAGCTACGCTGAAGAGACGAGAAAGTAAACTGGACACGGCGGCTCGATCTTGTTGAAGCAGGGCTCGTCGTTCAGCCTGCCAAATGTGGCGAAAGTCTGCCTTATGTTGTTCTTGAGTGAACGCACCAGGACAACTATGAATGGTCTCTGCCCATACTGCTACCATCTCCAAGTCCAAATCTCGGACAAAGTAAGTCATATCGCCTTGCAGCACCGCCGAAAGTGGCCTCAAGGCTGGTATCCAAACATGGGGCTGACGCTGCGCCTTTTTCCCCGCTTGGTCTAAAACAGCCAAATAGTGATGTATGGTAAACCGATCTGCCTTAATACCGTTGGGCCACACTGTTTGAATTAACGCCTGCACAGAGGGCCATAGGGTCTGTGAGGTCTGAATATTCAACGTGTGCAGTGGCGCTAGGAGATCGAAGCCCAGTGACGAAAAATTCTCTTGTACCTTGTCTTTGCCGTTGACCCAATGCTGAAACCGTTCCAACAGCTCTAGATATAGCGTCTTTGCCTCTACGCTTTCAAGCTCTGCCTCTCCTGCCATGAGTCCTACGGCCCAGAGCAAGGTGCGAATTTTCATACCCTCAATACTGTTGCCTTCTACTTTACTTTGTCTTAGCCGCTGAAATAGCTGAAGTGCTCGCGGCGGCAGTCCTTGTAAAACAATGTGGCGAGGCGCGACTAGCTGTCGCAGCAGATCGGCAGTCTCTTGCACTTCGCCCAACGGCAATGGGCTGTTTAGCCAGCTCGACCAGGGCTGTTGTATTACTTGATTCAGCCAGGTTGCGCTGTCAACGGCTGCATTGAGAGAGACTTCTGCTGAGCGTAGCGCCTGTGAGTTCAAGGGTGATTCGACGATGACCTCTGTCGCCTTTTCTCCCCATGTTGCATCTATCCACGCTTTTAACGGGGTCAAATCCGGCTGGTTGTCGCTCCAGTTGGGTTGCACCCACAGCCGACGTCGCTCTGGAGATAGCTGAATTTGATAGTCCAAAATGTTGGGGAAAGGCGGCAGTTCAAATTCTGCTGGCCAGCGCTGCTTGCCCTCCACAACCATCACTTCCTCCTGGCGTCCAAGGATCTGCGCGGTTAACCCCGGTCGACCGCAGGGGCAAGGACTTGAGAACAGCTTCAAGACGTCCTGAGAGCTGTAACGCACTAAGGGCATGGCATGGTTGTATAGGTCGGTTGTTAACAGCTTGCCGTCTAGAACTTCGTACAGACAGCGATCGCTATCTAAATGTAGCCTGCCTTCCTCAGGGCAGCTCAGTCCAGAAATACCCGATTCTTGACAGCCGTATTCGTTGATTACCGGCGCTCGAAAGGTTTGGGTTAGGAGCGATCGCTGCCCCTCAAACAAGCATTCTCCGGTCGCAATGACGGCAACTACGGAAGAGAGTTGCAGGTGAGTTTGGGTGTGGTGGAGCGCAACCGCAACCTCACACAGCCGACTCGGATAGCCCCTCAAAATGACAGGTTCGGTACCCACAACCGCCAATAATATTTTGAGGAAAGTACTATCGACGGTTCCAACCAAGCTGCTGTCTTGAGCGCGAACCGGAAAAAGACGACTCGCCAAATTCACTATTGGCGTAGTGGCTTCGATACCCCACTCACTCAGGCTACGCTGACGGGCCTCGATCCGTTTTTGATTCCAGCGGTCTCCGGCAAAGTAGGTAAATGCCTCGCCACCGGTTCCACTGGTTTTACCCCGAAATACAATATCTGTCGCCCACGCCAAAAACTGCCCCGGATGAGATCTCAGCTCGGCTTTACTCAGCGGTTTCAGCCGGGTGAACGCCGTTTGCCAGTCGGTAACTAACGCCCCTGCTGGATCTATCAGTCCGGCTGCTAAAAATCGCAGTCGGTTCCCAGGCGCTGCCACCGCCGCTACCAAAACATCTCGGAGTAAATCTGGGCAGACAACCGGTATTTGGCCCATGTCAGATCAGCTTAAGGGGCTGAGACTGTTTCAGCCAGTCTATCGGCCAGGGCTACCCAGTCTCCTTGCACTTCAATGGGCTGCGCTCCGAAAACTTCAGGCTGTAGTAACTGACCCACGTTGGCTGGCTTATCACAAAAGCGTCCCAGATCTTTTAAATATCCGGCTGAGACCCAGCCTTCGCGGAAGTCAGGCGCACTCGCAAAGCGTGGATAGTCGATACTGAAGTGATTGGTCACTCGGGCCCACACCCCGTTGCGCGACCATTCTAGAACGACCACTTGCCAGCCATTTGGAATGAGTCCGATGGGCTGACCATTGGGCGTGGCCCGCACTCGCAGCGGGTCGCCATTTGTCGTAACTTCAGAAAAGTACTTAGGAAAACCCCCAAATTGACATCCTCGGACGACCTGTGCCAGGGTGCTGTCGTCCGCTTGAGCCTTTTGGGCAAAGCTGGCGATCACGCCTGAAAACAGTATCAATAAGGGAAGCTTCCAATATCTTCGATTCATGGTTGACTCGCTTGACTTGTAATTCTTAGCCTACATTTTTGTGGTGGGAGGCGCACTCATGTGCACGCCTCCCTGGGGATTCGAACCCCTCTCAAGGCCATAGCCCACATACGCAACCGAACTGAAGCCAAACTGCCGAACCGAAGCACGAAGCCAAGACAACTGCCGAAAACGCACTTAATGAGAACCATGGCCCTATTTTCTGTTACAAGTGGCTCGAATAATCGCCAGACAACGTTTCCTTCATTCATTGTAATAGGTCTTAACGCATTACTAGAGTCGCGAAGCAGGGGACGATGAGAGAACTTGCGCTTGCCCCAGTCCGGCATAGGCATTGTTGGCCACTGACCAAGCTGGTACCACGCCAAAGTGACTCTCATGCAGGCCCGCGTTGCGAGCGGTGACAACAACGCCTCGGGTGACGCCGATGACATGGTTTTGTTGAATGAACAACAGCGGGCCGTAAACGCCGCTCAGGTGAATGCCGTCGGTGGGCGGAATGGGCCGCTGCGTGATGTTTCTGCCTCGGCGATAGTTCCAGCTAGGGGGCGGCGGATCTATCACCTGAATGGTGTTTCCCTGAATGTTGAGGCTGTGGGCGTGGCCAATGAAAATGCCGTGGCGATCGGCAGCAAGACTGGTCGCTCTGAGCTGTATGACGTTGCCCGCTAGCTTGAGCTGGTAGCTGCGGTAGTATTTGGGGCTGCGGTTGCTGGTGCCAATGTGGATGCCTTCGGCAAAGCCGATGATTTTGTTGTTGGTGAGCGTAGCAGTGGGCGCTAAGCTACCGCTCGTCATGAATAGGCCGTTGGCAAAGCGTTCTTGGGAGCCGAATGTGGGGGTGCGATCGCCCCCGATCACAATCCCCTGACTGCCCGTCCCAAAGCGATTATTTCGCTCAAGCTCGCTGCTCACTTCCTGCAATCCCAACAGCGCTGTAGAAGGGAGAAAAACTTCCACAGTTGTATTGCCGAACAGTCGCCGCACTATCCGGGCCCGCAACTGGCGCAATCTGGTCGCCACTAGCCCCTCACTCAGCGGCGGGCCATTGCGCGGTTGGATGGGGTTAGCTTGCAAAATTTCACTCCAGGCCCGCGCACTGATGCGGCCATCGCTCGAAAAAGCAAACGGATGCCTGCCCCAAGTACTGATGCTGGCGACGAGGCGATGCTGCCCCATCGCGTTGACCCCCTCAGAGATTTGCTCGACCGGGTCGCCCAAGCCAAAGTCTCCCCGATCAAGTGCCCGGAGCGCGGCGGGTTCTAGGGAAGATCGCCCGACCGCAAGATGATTGATAAAGTTGCGACTCACAGCGGCGATTAAAGCAGGATCTTGAGCATTGGCCAGCATTCCTCTAAAGTTGAAGGATTGCGAAGGCGTTTCCACTACGTTGTCAGAGACAATGACGTGACCGCCGTTGACGATGAGAATACCGATTTGTTGATGGCCGACGGTGAGACGACAGTTATGGATGGAAATATCTGTCGGGTTCACAGTGGCCCGAATTTGCACCGCGCTCACCCGGCGGCTTAAAAAAGTGTTGCAGGTGACGGTGGCCGAGGCAACCGCGACTGAGCCGCAGTCGATAAAAGAGATCGCTCCCCGCAGGCCGTCACCGATTTCTCCGGCATTTCCACCGCGCACCTGAAGATCTCTGACCGTGACGCTCGCACAGTCTCTAAACAACAGGCATCGATCCAGCCTTTGACCCAAAAGCTGAGTGCCGGGGCCAGCGCCCGCAATCACCAGGTGGCCTTTGTTGGCGATGGTAACTGTCGCATTTAGCCGCCACAGGCCGGGGTGCAGGCACAGCTTAGCATCGCTGCCAGTGGGAATGCGGTTGATCACCGATTGCAGATCGTCTTCGGGGCTGACGGCAATTTCACCGCAGGCTTGCGTATTCAGCGGCAGGTCGGTCAGAGGCGGAAATAAAGGGCGACAGTCTTGCAGTTGTTCCCAGGTGCCGCCCGCGCGCTGGAGTAAGCCCAAAGAGCAGTAGTGGTGTCGAATGCCGTGAGGGGTTGTCAGCGCGGCGGGGTCACCGCTACCATCGCCATTGTCAGTGCCGCTGTCGTTTTGTGGCCACAGCACTGTCGCGCCTACTGTGCGCGCCGGAATCAGCCAGTGGTCGCCAGTGTGATAACTGCCGCCGGGCTCGAACCATACCTGTACGCCGCTTTCCAGGGTGAGCCAGCGGCCTTCTTCGAGGGCGATCGCCCCCGTTTCCGCAACATGATCCCACCCCCGCACCTTAGGATTACCGACAAAATTTGTTCGATTGACGCTGCGATCAATCTCCAAGAGCTGGCCTTCTGCCCGACTGACTCTGACTAATGAGCCGGGCTGATTATTTAGCTCAGAATTGTCGCTGCTGAGTTCTACCCACTGATTGGGGGCAAAGCGAAGCACATTATCGCGGCCTACCGTGCTCACAGTCAGCCGGGTATCGGCAGCATTGGGGCCATTCCAGGCAGAGACGATAGATCCATTGTCCCGAGACCATTTAAAGCTAGCTGTGCCCGCTGCGCCCCCCTGATGAATTTCAACCCGGTAGAGCTGATTTTCCAGGCGGCGATAGCCTGCTTGCGCGGGGACAATGCAGGGCCGCTCGTCAGCGGGGTCTAGCTCTGCTCTGGCTTTAATTCGGCTGGTGCCGCTGCGTTGAGGCGGTATCCAGCCTGCTCCATAGTCAGCGCAGTCTGGAGGTGCGCCATCACTTGAACGTGAGACAGGTTCTAGCTTTATTTGCCAAATGGTTTGCAGCCGGGTGGCGGTATCTGGCCCGCCGAGAGCAACTTCTTTGATATTGGGATCTTCCAGGGCGGTGATATGCCGTTCCCATACGTCCAGGTAAGCCAAGTACGTTCCGTCTGCTGCGGGCAGCGCGTAGCCGGGTAAATGGGGCTGCTCGATGAGCGACACGGGCGCGTCGTTGACGCAGAGAATGCCGTCTACGTAGCCTTTGCCTGCGCCGAACCGCAGCGTCTCGGTTGAGGTGTCTCCTAAGAGGCCAAAGCCCGCATCGTCTTCGGGAAATCCGCAGCGGCCAATCACGTCAATACGGGTGGTTTCATCTAGCTGTTTGCCGATGTCCTGGGCTTCGTTCCAGTCGGCGTCCATGGGCACGCGGCCCTGCTGCATACAGACGCTGGTGTAGTGTTTGGTGGGGTCGAAGGTGGAACGGGTAAAGTCGCCTTTCATGGGGAGACCTCCAGGTAATTAAGTGATTTTTTACGTGATGTAGAAGATGCCTGCTTCTAGGCCAAAGCGTAAATATTCGCCCAGTGCGGTGCGCAGATTAGCTTCGCGTTGGGGCTGCTTGAGAAAGCTGAAGGCACCCATCTCGGAGCCGTCTTCTGCGCCCATGCGGATTGGCGCGGGGCAGGTGTGGCTGAGCTGACCGTAGGCCGGGTCGCCGTAAAGGCGGGCGGTGAAGCTGGGGACGATTTGCCCTTGAGTGCGCGATCGCACCCCTTCCATTTCTTCAGCACTCAACGGACTCCCCCGCTGCCTCTGAGCCACTGCCAATTGATTTTCAACCTCTAGCGCAGGCTGACAGCGGTAGCAACGCGGCGTCTGCGAACCCGGCGGGACATAGCTAAAGCGCACGCAGCCCACCTGTCGCCGCTGCGCCGTCGCCCGCCCCGCAAAAATTACTTCTGAAGCGAGCTGAAATGCCTGAACGTCGCTGCTGCCCAGGACGGTAGTGCGCTGCAAGGTGGTGACCGGGGCAGATTGGCCGGAAATGGGGGAAGCGATCGCCTTGCCGCCCTGAGCATCAAGAATGCTGTCATTGACGGCGATCGCCCTCAGCGTTTGCGGCAGTGACAGCGGCCCGGTGATGCTGTGATCAATTTCGACGGTAAGACGGCTGTTGGTCGCGCCATCTTCACCGGCAACCAGGCCAACAATGCCGCCCTGATCGGGAACAAGCGTGCAGTGAGCAAGGCGCAAATGCTCTAAGTTTCCAGCCTGGATGGTAAGCGAACCTTCTATCAGGAGGCCGTCAAGAATCAGGCGACCGGCGTTTACGGCTTCAGCCGGGGCGGTTCCCTGAATCGACAAATCTCCAATCAGATGAGCGCGACGACCGACGGGCACCCACTGACCATCGCTGCGAATCTCTCCGAGATCTGGCGGAGAGAGCAAAACGCGCGGCCAATCAGCCGAGAAGATCAGCAGTTCGCTGCCTTCAGGGATAGTAATCGTAGCTGCGCCTGGTTCATAGCTTTGGTTGTCCATCAGGACGATTGCGCCGCGCGTGCCGGGTGGCTGAGTGTTCCAGGCGGCGATCGCATCTGCCAAACTGGTCAATATTTCTTCATCGCCCACGGCCACATCGCTACGGCTCACCCCCACCTGCCAGGTCGCCGCACTGCTGAGCGCCCGAGCTACCGAACTGCGGCGGTCATACGCGCCGCCGCCAATATCTCCGCTAAAGCCATAGGCATAGCTCACCCGCACCGACTCAGGTAAAGGCTGACCCTGAGGAATCGCCAACCGGCCCAACACCGGATCGATGGCCACCCGTCGCGAATCAGGATTGCTTTCGATCAGGCGAGCGAGGTTCGGGCGCTGCCAGTTGGTATCGGCTGCATCCGGTTCACCGCTCAAATCGCAGATCAGCAGTTCTGAAGGGGAGACAGGATCGCCCTCTAGATATATCTGAAAGACGGGCTGGGGGCGCAGATATTGGGTGTGGGTAGGTTGGTTATTGGCGATCGCTTCGACTTCTTCGTAGAGCGATCGCCGTCTGAGCGGTGAGGGAACGTTGATCTCGCTGGCCAGAGAGATGATGCTGGTTTCTGGCTGAGGCGCATTGAACAAGGGCAGGTCTTGTCCGAGCGGATTGATCCAATAGAGGCCACCAGCCGGATTGAGCGCAGCGGGCACCGGGCGGGCCTGCACTTTCTCCAACGGATAGGCTTGCAGCCGCCAGAGGCCAATGCCGATGTGAGAAATGTTGTAGCGACCTCTGCCATTGTCGATGTGGCGCACTTCCGGACTGTGCTGCGCGGTTTCAAAGGGCGTGTTCAACAGCGCCAGGGCGTTGGTATCTCGCAGGTCGGGCGTGCGCCAGCGATCGGGACGCAAATGGTTGCTGTACTGCGTCCACTCCAGCCGCTGAAAGTACTCCACGGCGCGGGCGGGCCAGTTAGTAATGTCGCGGGCGAGCTGTTCGAGGACGGTAGCGGTGCCTTTGCGCTGACGATAGGCCAGCGTGTTGGCGACGTAGGCACGCTGACTGTAGGTGTTTTCAGCCGTTCCCTGAAGCGGCCTGACGCCTAATAAGTCGCCAATGTAGGGCACCAGCCATTCCTGGCAGGTTTCGATGAAGGCGTCGTCATAGAGCTGGTTAACATCGGCCTCTAAGCTGAGAAACTGCTGTTCGATCATCGCCATCAGTGCCCGCAGCGCTTCGCCCTGGGCGGGTTCGCTGTCGCGGATGCGATAGAGGGCCGGGAGGAGTTTGTACAGGCGATCTTGCACAGGAATGGTCATGACGGGTTCACCTCTAGCGCAATGCCGACCGGGTTGATTAGCAGCAGTTCTGCGGGGGTCACCTGCGGCGGGCTTTGGTTCGGGTTCCACTGAGCGATCGCCGCGCCCACGTAGCTATTGAGATCAGCGACTTTGTCCGTGCGATACAGTAGATCCAAATCCACCGCGATTACGCCCGCTACGGGTTGAATCAGGGCGATCGCTTCCGCCGCACTCACCCCCTGACCAAAATCTCTTCGAGCAAAAGAGAATGCCTCCAATAGAACAGTCTTCACCTGATCTATTACCGCCTCGCGGACATAGCGTTCATCCAATCGCAGCTTGGCACTGAGGTTAAAAGAACGCGGCTCGAAGCTGGCTATAGCAAAGGGTGGCCCCGGATCTCGCAGATTGTTGATCGCCTGCTGCAAATTTTGGTAGGTCTGTGAGCTGACGGAGACGGGTTCTCCATTGGCAGCGGCGATAGTGATCTGAATTTGTGTGGTGAAGCCATCCCAAATTTCGACGGCCTGCGCTTTGCCGATGCCCGCAAAGGCTTGAGCAAAGTCTGTGTAGTCCTGTCGGGAGACAATTCTATCTAACGTGAGCACCGTCAAAGGCGCACTGGTGCGAGCCGTTTCTAAGCGTTCAGGAGCTTCAGCGCCAGTTGCCGGAAGTAAGTTAGTAACCGTTTGAACGCCGAGCGGCCTGGTTTTCAGCAGCGTCAGGCTATCGGCAGGGACTTCTCCGGCGGGGCCAATGCCGCTGCGATAAAGGGCGCTCACATTTTCGGTGCCGGTGGGCAGGCGGCTCCCCTGAAGGCTGTCGCCAAAGGTCACCTGAGTCGTGCCGTCATCTTCTATCCGCACGATGTAGTGTTCGGCAGCGGGCGACAGGCCGTAAAAGGCGCGTGACTCTTCCCATAAAATGTTGTTCACCCGTACGGAAAGGCTGCTTTGCGCACCGCTGGCGGTGTTGGCGCTGGTGTAGGTAAGCGGTGGCTTTTTGAGCTTAAAGGTTTGGTAAGTCTTCGCACCGTCGCCGCTGCCCAGCACTTCTGAAATAGTTTCACCGTGGGTGGCGGCGATTGTATTGCCGTAGAGAACAACGCTGTCGCGGAGATAGCGATACTGAAGCCGGTTTTGAAAATGCAGCGTCGTGTTTGTGCCTTCGTGGACAATTTCAGCGAGGACGGCTGCTTCTGTTGCTGTGACCTGAGGCGC
>JBBQAC010000277.1:0-5500 GCA_038315915.1 Phormidesmidales cyanobacterium | reverse complement strand
CATGGACATGCTGCGCTTCAACCAGTTCACCATCGGCTGGGCCTGGGAATCTGACTACGGCTCGCCGCAAAACGAAGCCGAATTCAAAGCCCTCTACGCCTACTCACCGCTACACAACCTCAAACCCGGCACCGCCTACCCACCCACGATGATCACCACCGCCGACCACGATGATCGCGTCGTCCCGGCCCACAGCTTCAAATTTGCCGCCGCCCTGCAAGCCGCCCACAAAGGCAACAACCCCGTCCTCATCCGCATCGAAACCAAAGCCGGTCACGGCGCAGGCAAACCCACCACCAAGCAAATCGAAGAAGCCACCGACAAATGGGCGTTTCTAGCCTACGAACTGGATGTTGAATTATAACAAAGCCAGCTCAAGATACCGAAACCCTGCCGATACGAAGTCCTCTCCCACGGAGAGGGGATTTCAGGCTGTAGGCTTAAGTTTCCTTGCCGCCCACTCGCTTCACAGACCAAACAGCAGCCTGATCATGGGCAATAGCCGCCCGCAAACTTCGACCAGCTTAGTCGTCTCCGTCAGTCCGGCAGTCATCCCTTTTAGCCCGTTCATTGCCCGTTTTGCCAGCTTTTGGCCTTTGGACGCTTCTGTTAACTGCCCTGCTTCAGCAATGGTTTTGACTTCTTCTAACGCCTCTGCCTTCTCATCTTCACTCAAGGCTGGCTCTGTCTCAATGGCGGACTGTAGCTGAGTGAGCAGGTCTTTGAGCTGAGCTTGGGTTTCACTGCCGCCAAGTTGATTGATTTGATTGCTGACCTGACCGCTGATGTCGCGCAGGCTCACAATCGAATTAACGGCATCAACTTTAAAGTCGCCCCCAACTGTAAAGTTTTGGCTCTGGTCGTTTCCTTGCATGGCTTTACTATCCGCAGTAGCGTTCACATCTACAGTAACGGGTCGCTCCGCCAGAGACTTCGTAATCAGAGTCATATCGGCACTCTGCTGACGGTGCAAATCTATGAGGGCTTCTTTGTGCTGAATCTCTTGCTCTTTGCTCTGTAGCAGTGCTTTGTATTTTCGCTCAACGGCTTTGAGGACCTTCTGGTACTGCTGCTTAAAGGCTTGATGAATCACAGCTTTATCGACATCAGGGTTAGCATTGAGGCGTACAACCATCACCCCGTCACCTTTGTTTTCTATGCTCTGAATCTCTAGTGCTGCACCCTCGTGCTGCACCTGAATGTTTTGAAAGGTTTGTGAAAAGGCCCGCCAGTCAATGCCACCGCGAAAGATCAGGTCAACGGTATTGAGCACTTCTTCAAACAGCTTTGCAAATTCACCGGCTGCGAAGGTGCCGCTGTTGGGGCGACGCTCTTGTTGGTTGCGCAGTAGATAGACATATTCGCAGATAGCGCCGTTAAGCTGGGTAGTGCTGTCAATATTCCAGGCTTCCACGCAGCCGGCAGTGAGGTTGGCTTGGTGAAAGTTAGTGCCTAGTGCCTGCACTTTTGTGAGGTTTGCTCGCTGCATGTCTGCGCCTTCTAGCGTTGCGCCGCTGATGTCAGCTTCGGTAAGGTTCAGGTCGCTAAGCTCAGCGTGGCTGAGATTGGCACCTTTTAAGTTCAGTCCAACGTAAGATTTGTTGGGTTCAGGGCGCAGCGAAACTAACAAATTGAGGGCTGTGCGATTGGTCAGGCTAGTTTTATAAGCTCGGGAAAGATGAAGGTTTTTGCTCAGGTGGAAGCAGGTACGGGTGAGTTTGACTTCTTTGAAATGGGCGCTTTTGACGATAGCTTGAGAAAAATTAGCGTCGGTAAGGTCTGCACCGCGAAAGCTGGTGCCGCCGACGGAGGTTAGACCGATTGCCAGATCACGGATGAGCTTATCGCGAGGGTTGCCTGAGAGAGCACGACGGCTGACGACAAAGTTAAGGAGGGTTGCGAAAAGAACAGAAACAACCGTCAGTCCGACAATGATTAGCACACTAAAACTACTTTTGGCGTCAGCACCAGCAACAGCACCAGCAACAGCACCAGCAACAGCACCAGCACCAGCAAAAGCACCAGCAAAAGCAAAAGCGATAGCAACAGCGAAAGAAAAAGCGACAGCAACAGCGAAAGAAGAAGCGACAGCGATAACGACAGCGATAGCGACAGCGACAGCAAAAATGCCTAGTGTCGCCATTATGCCTTGTTGGAAATTTAAGTAGAGGATAATCGCGATTACGCCTAACCCAAAAATTCCAGCTAAAACTTCAACAAGGTTGTTCCCAGAGTTAAATATGTTTTGGCTAGGCTCAACAATGACAACAAAGAATAAAACGATAAACGCTGCCAGGAGAAAGGCTGCTAATGCTGAAAGCATCAGCGAAAATAAGAAAGCTAAGACAGTCCACGGTCGCTGCGTCCCCATTTTCGCTGCGCAGAACTGAGCGCCGATCAGCGTTGCCTCTGTAAACTTCGTACCTCGTAAGTCGGTGCCTGTCAGGGTTGCCTCAGACAGGTCGGTCTTCGCCAAGTCAGCCCCACGCAGCGACTCCCCCGCTGAGATCTACTCCGCGAAAATTGCGTTCTCCCTGACGGTAGCGCCTCAACAGTTCTTTCGCCTTCATTACTCGCGCTCACGATACACGCTCGCATTCTCCCACTTACCAGAGGATAATCGCGATGACTTCATCAGCTCTTGTCAATTAGCAGCCAAAATCCAGTCTTTTGTATAAAAAACTACTCTTCCACTAGCGCCAGTGCTCGATTCATCACGCTGTCTGACAAATACATGCCCGCCTGACGCAATCGATCTAAAAGCTGGCGCGCACTGTCAATCTCACCTCGCTGTTTGGCAACCAAAACCAAACCCAGCGTTCCTCTAACTGGAATTTCCAAGGCAGCTGCACAGCGCCTCGCTGCCAGATCATCAACAATCGCCTCTGTTTTTGGATTGGCGTAAGCCCAAGTCAGAACTGAAGACTCGCCCGCTCCCAGATCCCACGACTGAATAACAGCCGGAACATCAGGCGTCTCAATGACCTGAAGCCAGGACGTTTCCTCAATAGTCTTTGCGGTGATGTCTGACTGGCCTCTCTGTAAAATCTCTGTCGCTACGCTTTGAGGCACAAAAATCTCTGAACTAACAATCTGCAACAAGCTGATCAATCCAGCCTTACTCAGATAAATCAGGGGTGATGCATTCACAACGGGGGGCTTATCCAAGATCCAGCTCTCGCTGTAGATCGTCAAAGTCAACCGTGAAAGCCTCCACACCTTCCCGTGTCAGCGCCATCAAAAAATCAGTTCGGTCTAAGCCAGCAACACTCGCTGCTTTTTCTTGAGAGACCGTACCTCTCTGATACCAATGTATTGCCGCAGCCAGACGAAGTTCTTGAACGAACTCATCCGGCGACTTCTTCAAAGCGGAAAAAACCTCTACGGGCATCTCTAAACTAAGATGGGCCATCGCTCACGCCAAATCCATTGACACTTGATGATGCTATTATATCGGGCTATGCAGGTCTCCCGTCAGATGAATAAGCCCAGGCCATGATGAATATTCCGACCCACAGGCCACCAACCCATCCCGGCGAAATGCTGCTAGAAGAATTTCTGTTGCCGATGGAGATGACGCAGCGATCGCTCGCCAAAGCCATTCATATCCCCTATCAGCGCATCAACGAAATCATCAACGGTCACCGAGGCATGACGCCCAGCACGGCCCTACGCCTAGCAAAGTACTTCAGAATGTCCGCTGATTTTTGGATAACCTTACAACTGCGCTGGGATCTATACCACGCCCAGCAAACAGAAGCAGATACCCTAAAGACTATTCAGCCCCGTCAACCAGCTTAGAAAGCAGATAATTTTACTCACGTCTTACAATGGCAGCATCACCTAATTCTTCCAGTGGCTCAGCTCATGGTTGCGACACCTACCCGTCCAAAAGCTCAGCTTGCTGCCAAACCAGAAATTGTCTGGGAAAAGCTGCCTGAAGACTTCGTTTTACCAGACGACCCTGTGGACAATATCAATCAACCGGCTTTAGCAGCGGCGCTGACTGACAGCTTGTCTTTGGCAGGCTACTTATCAGAAACGGCAGCAACCACCACTAACTACGGCATCTGCGCCAAAGTCGATGGGAAGACGGTGGTGAAAGCGCCAGACTGGTCTTGGATTCCAGAGATTGTTGTTCCCAGAGCAGAGATCGAGCGAAGCTACACGCCTGTCTTAGAAGGAGCCATACCCCTTGTGGTTATGGAGTTCATCTCAGAGACGGAGGGCACGGAATATTCGGTCAAGCCGACTTATCCGCCAGGTAAATGGTTTTACTACGAACGCATTCTAAAGGTGCCTACTTACGTTATTTTTCATCACAGAACCGGCACGATTGAGTTTTATCAGCTTTCAGAAAAAGGTACTTATGAGCTACAACCGCCTGACCAAGATGGTTTGTACTGGCTCGCTGAGGCCAATTTGTTTTTAGGTGCGTGGGAAGGCAATCACCAAAATCAATCCGGCTGGTGGTTGCGTTGGTGGGATGCCGATAAAGAGATGCTACTTTGGAGCGAAGATCTGTCCATCAGGGCGAAGCAGCGGGCGAATCAATCAAAGCAACGGGCAGATCAGGCATTCGAGGAAGCTCAGCAGGTGCAGAGAAGGGCGATCGCCAAGCTCATCGCGCTAGGGCTCAGTATCGATCAGGTCGCTGATACTCTATCGTTGTCTGTAGAAGACGTGCAGCAGCAGCTTGAGAACTGACGCTGTCTCGATAGATGTATCATCCGGTTAGCCCCTTATGCCCGCTTACCCAGCCATTGCAGAAACCGACGTAGAAACCCTATCCCAGCGCTTAGCCACTGATCCAGAAGCGGTACAGCTCATCGACGTGCGCGAGCCTCAAGAATTAGAGATTGCTAGCCTGCCCAATTTTGTCAATCTGCCGCTGAGTCAGTTTGCTGAATGGTCAGGGGCGATCGCCACCCAGTTTGACCCCACGGCTGAGACGATTGTCATGTGCCATTTGGGTATGCGCTCAGCCCAGATGTGTCAGTGGCTGATGGAGCAGGGATTTACCAATGTCAAAAACCTGGAAGGTGGCATTGATGCCTACAGCCGTAAAATTGATCGCGCGGTGCCGCTCTACTAATCGCTGATTTTGGCTGATTTTATATGGGAGCAGGGGCCGCTGGTATTAGCGCAGAGTACCGCTTGCTCGGCCTGGTGGGGCAAGGGCAGTTTTCTCAGGTTTATTGCGCGATTCATCGTCGCACAGGTCGGGTAGTCGCGATCAAGCACACTCGCCACCCCTCAGCGCAGAGGGTTCAAGAGCCATTTGTACTCTACGAGCTTGACCATCCGAACGTGATGGGCGGCAAAGCTGTTGCCTGTGGACCGACCGGCTATCAGTTCGTTTTGGAATATTGCGAGGGCGGCACGCTGCGATCGCACCTCAACACCGCCGCGCCTATTCCCCTCAGCGAAACCAAAGCCCTGATTGGCGACATCCTCAAAGGGCTCAGTCACGTCCATCAGCAGAGAATTATCCACGGCG
>JBBQAC010000327.1:0-4044 GCA_038315915.1 Phormidesmidales cyanobacterium | reverse complement strand
TGGGTGAACGCCATCCCTACACCGCCACCAGTCTGAATAGCTTGGCGTCGCTGTACCAGTAGCAGGGGCGCTATGGCGAGGCAGAACCGCTCTATGTGCAAGCGCTCGAAATTTATCAAACAGAGCTGGGCGATCACCATCCCTTCACCGCCACCAGTCTGGATAGCTTGGCGTCGCTGTACCAGTCGCAGGGGCGCTATGGCGAGGCAGAACCGCTGTATGTCAAAGCGCTCGAAATTAGGCAAACAGAGCTGGGTGAACGCCATCCCGACACCGCCACCAGTCTGAATAACTTGGCAGGGCTGTACAGGTTGCAGGGGCGCTATGGCGAGGCGGAACCGCTCTATGTGCAAGCGCTCGAAATTTATCAAACCGAGCTGGGTGAACGCCATCCCTACACCGCCACCAGTCTGTTCAATCTGGCAGCGCTTTACTACCAAACCCAACGTCATCAGCACGCTCTAGCCTATATTCAACAAGCCCTAGACATCTACATCCCCGCCCTAGGCCCCGAGCACCCCACCACTCAAGCCGCCCAAAAGTGGCTTGTAGCCATCCAGCAGGCAATCGATCAGCCTACATAACGTCAGTGCAGGATGAAGAAAGCCTTGAGCTACCCAGCCGACAGTCACCCCTCTGGAGGGGCTGGGGGTGGGTTTTCGGGCTTGTTTCGCAAGGCGGCTGACCCATCCCGTCGCTGCGCGCCACCCTTCCAGAAGGGATTTACTTCGGGCGATAAGCGTTATGTTGCTTATCCCGAATTCGCGTTACATAGCCCCAAACAGGTAAACAAGTAGGGCACTGGTCAAAGCGATTCCAGCTTGTCTCGTCCTCTAACGCCTTTCCTCAAAAGTCCGCCCACTCAAAAGCCGACCTCCCACCCCCGTTATCCGGAGTCAAGAGATCGGCCAGCATTTACCGATTAATCTGACGCAGCTATTGCAGCCTAGCCTTGGCTGGTGGCATCACCACCTTAGTCGCCAGACCCACCTGCTTCAGACCTTTAATCAACCACCAGGTCATATCAATCTCCCCAGGAGCCAAGCCCGCCTGCGCCATCTTCGGAAACGCATGGTGATTGTTATGCCAGCCTTCGCCATAGGTCAGTAGCGCCACCCACCAAAGATTTCGAGAGTTGTCGTCCGTGTCAAAATGGCGACTTCCCCAAATATGATTTGCCGAATTGATCAGCCAAGTACAGTGCCACAGCAGCACCGCCCGCACAAAAATGCCATAAATCACAAACGACCAGCCACCCGCCGCATACAGCAGCGCTGCAAGCGGAACTTGCAAGAACAAAAAGTAGCGGTCTAAAAAGGCATAGTAAGGATCGTCAGCCAAATCCGGCGCAAACTTGCTGTACACCTTCCGGTCAAACACCTCCGGCTTCAGCTCAAACATCCAAGCCATATGGCTCCACCAAAACCCCTTCTCAGCCGAGTAAGGATCTTTCTCAACATGCTCTGTAAAAGCGTGGTGCTGCCGGTGACCCGCCACCCAAAAAGTCGGCCCGCCCTGCAAAGCCAAAGCTCCCACCGTCGCAATCACATACTCCAGCCACTGAGGCACGCGAAAGCTACGATGCGTCAGCATCCGGTGATAGCCCATGCAAATACCCACACTGCCACAAAGCCAGTGCAGCGCGATCGCAACTCCCAAAGCCGACCAAGAGAAAAACCAGGGAGCCAGCAAAGCCACGCCGTGAACTGCCGCAAAAAAGCCAATCGAGACCCAGCTAATTTTATGAGGAGCCTGCGAATTGGCATCGGCGGCGCTTTTGACAGGCGCGGCCACCGGCAAAACTGAGGAAGAAGCTGGCTCAGCCAAAGGGCGAGACGTTGTACGGGTCATAGGGCGTGAAAACCTTTTGCTAGAGGAAAGAGTATCCATAGGTGCTTGAATACGCTAGGGTATTGCAAGTAACGCTTACATTCAAAGCTTAACTTAAGCGACCGAAATAATGCAAGTGGTGCTTGCAAAATATCTGCCAAATGACTGCCCGCCACCCGAGTAAATCATTTCTCTACCTGATTTTTGCGGACACATTCATTCCTACAGAGAGATGGCTCTAAAAGATGGCTGAAAGAAAACTATCGAGCCGAAAAAAGATTGTCCGCGCGGCTTTAGCGCTATTTTCACGGCAGGGCATTACCGCCACCACCACCAAACAAATTGCCGAGCGCGCCAAAGTCAACGAGGTCACCCTATTTCGGCAGTTTGGCAACAAGCAGGGCTTGCTTTTGGCCGTCTTGCAAGAAGCGCCCATCTTAGCAGCTATGCAGGCAGCCCTGAGCGAAATTGTGGGCGCTAACCAACCCGTCATAGCCTATGGGTCATCCGGGCTAGAGCTGCTGGGCAACGTACCCGAACTGGTGCGATCGCTCATCGGTGAAGCCGGTCAATCTCCCCTGGAAAATCAGCAGGCGCTGGGCCAAACGCTGCGTCAGGCCAATCAGCAAACGGTGGGCTATCTGCGAGCAGCAAGGCTGACCCTGCCACCGGAAGTGTCTTTTGAAGCGGCAGCGAGCCTCTTGAATACGCTGATTGTGGGCCATGCGGCGCTAGAATTCAGCAGCGGCGGCACCGGGCTATGGCAGAATCAGGACGATTTTCTGGCGACGATAGAGGCTTTGTTTGTCAGGCGTGAGGCGCAAGGAACGGCAATTGTAGCGTCAGCAAGCGATCCGACAGACGGCGAGCCGGTGGCAGATTTACCCGCAGAGACGGTGCGATCGCTCTTCCAAAAAGCCAGAAAGCTCGGCCCGCAAGAATACGCCCTGGCATACGTCCTCTTCGGGGCGGGTTTACGAGTGGAAGAAGTAGCGGGGTTGAAGCGATCGCACTCCCTCAGCAGTAAAACCCAACATCTGCTGACCGTGACCGGCCCGAAAGCCCGCCAGGTTCCCCTCAATCGCTGGATTATGAGCAACCGTTACGGCACATACGCCAAAAACCCGCTGACTCAGTGGCTACGAACCGGGTCAGATGAGCAGTCCCCTGTTTTTACCCAAGATGGCGAGCCGTTAGACGCTGCTGGTATCGTTGAGCTGTGGAACACTATCGCCGCCGATATTCTTACGATTGCCGGGGCACCGGCTACTCCCTTTCAGGCCCGTCAAACCTGGTGCATAGAACTCTTGATCAAAGGCATGAGCCTGGAGAATTTGAGCATTCTCTCGGGCTTAGGCTTAGAATCATTAGCAGCCTACGCGCGTCGAGCCAAGGAAAAAGCTGCTTTGGAACAGGCGCTAGCCATTGATCAGAAGAAGAGTTGATACAGCTTCAAGCCATGACAGCAGCCAGCCAGCTTATTCAAGCAATGTACGCAGCTATCAACCAGCGCGATCTGGATGCAGCGATGACTTATGTCGATGAGCGCTGTGTGTATCAAGATCTCAATTTTCCCAAGGCGTTTATTGGGAAGGAAGGGGTGCGATCGCTCTTTGAAGATTCGATCAACCGCGTCCCCGACGACTTTATTTTCGTCATTGACGATATTGCTGGTGACGACCAGGCGGTAGGAATTACCTGGCACGTAGAGCTGGGCGGCGTATCGTTTCCCAACACGCGAGGCGCTAGCTTTTACCGGCTATCTTCTGATTCTGGGCTGCTGGTATTTGGCCGAGATGTCGTTGAGTCGCCCGTTAAGCTCGGAAAAGTAGCCTTCACTATTATTCGGGCGGTGACGCCTCTGGCGCGGCGGTTCCTAAAGGCGAGTCAAGTTTCTGATGGTGGGAACAACGAGTGACAGAGACCGCAAACCAGTTCGAGACAGTGCCCGAGAAAGTGGAGCCGACCCAGTCCGAGCAGCGATTTTCCAAATTTTTGTGGGTCTTGGTGGTGATATACGTGACGGTGCTGCTGCTATCGCCGCCGGGTCAGTTGCTTCCAGGCGAACCGATTTGGGCGATAAAGCCAGAAACTATTGCAGAGGTCATGGCTGAGTCGCTGAATTTCTTTTTTGTGCTGCCAATTTTGAGCGCTGTGCTTGAGCCGATGTTCGACCTCTCAGCACCCGTCGTACACCCCGCATCCGAAGCCTTT
>JBBQAC010000233.1:0-7155 GCA_038315915.1 Phormidesmidales cyanobacterium | reverse complement strand
TCTCATTACACCCTTATTCAGGAGAACAGTCCGTGGCTATTACTTCCGCGTCCACTCGCTTGGGCACCGCTCCTTTCGCAGACCAAAGCCCCGTAGAATTGCGACAAAACTTTTCAGCCGATGCGGTTCAGACCGTGATTTACGCGGTTTATCGGCAAGTTTTGGGCAATGACTATCTGATGAAGTCACAGCGGCTGACGACCCTGGAATCTCTCTTGACGAGCGGCGCTTTAACGGTGAGAGACTTTGTCCGAGCAGTGGCTAAGTCGGATTTGTACAAAGAGAAGTTTCTCTACCCCAATTTTCAAACTCGCGTGATTGAGCTGAATTTTAAGCATTTGCTCGGTCGTGCGCCCTACGACGAAGCCGAAGTTGTCGAACATCTTGATCGCTATCAAAATGAAGGGTTCGATGCGGAGATCGACTCGTATATCGATACGGCTGAGTATGAGACCAGCTTTGGCGATGGGATAGTGCCCTATTTCCGAGGGTTTGATACGCAAACAGGGCAGAAGATTGCGGGCTTTACCCGGATGTTCAGCCTGTACCGAGGATATGCCAATAGCGATCGCGCTCAAATCGCGGGCAGCAGCTCCAGGCTAGCCTCAGAACTTGCTCAGGGCAGCGTCTCCGCAGTCGTCCCCCCCTCTGGCACAGACAGCAACGGCTGGGCCTTTCGGGATGCTAAGCAGGGCAATGTTCCCAACCGCGCCTTTGCCAGACCGACTTCAACGACAGAGCGCGGCCAGCTCTACCGCATTGAAGTATCGGGCCAGCGGCTCCCTGGCTATCCCAGCATTCGCCGCAGCAGTCGGGCGCTCGTGGTGCCTTATGAAGAGCTGTCTCAAACCTTGCAGCGCATCAACAAAGCGGGCGGGCGAGTCGCTAATATCACGCCTGCTTAATCTCAGTACCTTTGTTTACTCTCCGCTGATTTTCTTGCCCACGTTAAGAGGTATCAACAATGTTAGGACAATATGCAACCAGTGGATCTGCCAGCACTGACAGTCGAATTTTTGTGTATGAAGTCACCGGTCTCAGCGAGAATGAGATGACAGGCCAAGTCCAGGCACCGATTCGCAGCAGTCATACCCAGCTTATGCAGGTTCCTTTTCATCGAATGAATGAAGAAATGCGGCGAATTACGATGCTGGGAGGCGAAATCGTAAATATTCGTCCAATTAACGCGCCGCCCGCAGCCTCATCCAAAAAAGAGGCTGAGACCAAGTCAGCCACCGCTGACAAGCCCTGAGCTACCATTAGCTAGGCAGGCATCAAGGTTTGCTGCACAGTAGTCTGCGAAACAATCCGCCCCTGCTTGATCGTCGTGCGACCCGGCGGGGCTGCGCCAATCGCTTCTGAAGCTGAGCGCGCATCGAGAATGAGCAGATCGGCGGCTTTGCCGGGTGCGATGCCGGTGTTGTGAATGCCGATAGCTTGAGCCGCGCGGGTGGTGACCATTTCCAGGCATTGGGCGTGGCTGGCAGTTGTTCCCATCTGAAGGGTTTGGGCGATCAGCGTACAAATTTTGAGGGGGTCGCCGTCGCCGAAGGGCGTGAACAGGTTTTGAATGTTGTTGGTAGCGATCGCGCCATTCACCCCCATCTCAATCAACTGCTGAATCGGCGCAACCCCGCGACGAATGTTGTAGGTGTCTTTACGGGCCATCATATACAGGTCGGAGGCAGGCAGCGCCAGGACAGAAATACCCGCCTCTGCTAAAAGTGCGCCTGCCGCTTTGAGTTCGGTCGGGGAAAGCCCTGCTAGCCGGGTCATGTGACCGAGGCAAACGCGATTCTGCCAGCCCCGCTGAATCGTTTCTCGGGCGACAACCGGCAGCAGCAGCGGCGCATTATCATCTAAAAAATCGAGGTGAAAATCGACGTCGCAGTCAAATTTCTGAGCGAGGTCGAAAACGATCCGAATGTTTTGTTCTGGGTCGGTATCGGTGTAGGGCGCTGACCCGATGACGTCGCCCCCCATGGCCAGTGCCTCGCGCAGCATTGCTTCAGTGCCCGGTTGATTGGTAATCCCTTCTTGGGCGAAGACGGCAAGCTGGAGGGTAACGCCCCAGGCATATTCCTGCTTGAGAGGCAGCAGTGCCTGCATTGAGGTCAGCTTCAGCACCGGATCAACTTCTACATGACTGCGAATGGCGGTCGTGCCAAAGGCGATTTCACTTTCGAGCACTCTTCTCGCCCGCCTCTGAATATCTTCTATGGTGAAGTCACGTTTGAGATTAAAGGTCTCTTCCAGGGCTTCTTGAAAGTCACCTCTTTGAGCAGGATACTGCTCTAACAGCAAGGCTTTGTCGAGATGTAAGTGTGGATCGACGAGTCCTGGAATAACAAGGTTGCCGCTGGCGTGAATGGTTTGATGGGTACTCGTAGAGATGATGGGAGAAACTTCGGTAATCAAACCGTTTTGCATCGCAATTGACCAGTATCCGTCTTGCCCAATCAGAGTGGCCTCTTCGATTTTTAACGACATTAGTTCAGACCCTATTTCCATCTGAATTGCCTCCCCGATTCATTTCGTCAGTACGTACACGGCTATACATACCCAATTGGGAAGGGAGTGTGTGATCGCACACTCCCTCATTAGCAGAAATATCCCTACTCGTTCAAGACCACCCAAAAGCAGCCCTGCTTGATTATCGAAGCTATCAGCTAGAAGTTAGCCGAGCGCGGCTGCACCGCCAACAACTTCCAGAATCTCTTGAGTAATGGCGGCCTGACGGGCTTTGTTATAAGAGAGCGTCAGTGTCTTCATCAGCTCTTTAGCGTTGTCGCTAGCGCTGTTCATCGCCGTCATTCGAGAAGCGAGTTCGCTTGCCGCCGCTTCCTGCATGGCTCTCAAAATTTGGTTGTTGAGATACAAAGGCAGTAAGGCATCAAGAATCTGAGCGGGATCTTGCTCAAAGAGCATATCCTTCGGAAACTCACTGATTTCTGACTCAGGAGCCGACTCACGCTCTACGGCTAGCCTGCCATCGCGGCTGGTCAGTCGGAAAATCTCATCATCTTGCGCTTCTAAACCCTGAGAGTCTAGAGGCAGCAGCGTTTGAGTGACGGGCTTATTGCTCACCAAAGACAGAAACTTAGTGTAAACCAGCTCAACTCTGTCTACCGATTCTGATAGAAACAGGGAAAGCAGTTCGTCCGCGATCATTGAAGCTTCGGCAGCGGTCGGGATTTGTTCTAGACCGGTGTACTTAGCGTCGATGGGCGCACTGCGGCGCTCAAAGTATTGAATGGCTTTACGTCCGACCAATACATAGGAGAAGTCTAAGCCTTCAGCTTTAAGCTCTTTAGCTCGGTTTTCGGCGCGGCGAATGACGTTGGCATTGTAGCCACCACAGAGACCGCGATCGCCCGAAACAACCAGCAGCGTCACCTTCTCCACATCGCGCTGCTGCAACAGCGGCAAGTCAGAAGTATCTTCAAACTTTAGTCTGCTCTGCAAGCCATAGAGTACCTGGGCCAAACGGTCGGCGAACGGGCGCGTTGCGTTCACCTGGGCCTGTGCCCGCCGCACTTTAGCAGCAGCAACCAGTCGCATTGCTTCTGTGATTTTGCGCGTATTTTTGACCGACTTGATGCGATCGCGAATCAGTTTTAAATTAGCCATAATCTTTTTCAAAGCCCTCAGCTCAAGACCGCGCTAGCAATCGCAAGCCAAGGGCAAGCGTCTCCCTACGCCGCCAAGAATGCCTGCTTGCTCTCGTCAATTGCCTCATTCAAAAGCTCAAGGGCTTTGTCAGTCAGCACTTTGGTGCTGTTGATTTCATCGACAAACGCCTTTTTGCTGGTGTTGAGGTAGCCAATCAGCTCAGTTACATAGTCAGCGATCTTGTCGACCGGAATTTCATCCAGCTTACCGTTGATGCCTGCGTAAATAATCGCTACCTGCTCAGGCAGAGAACGCGGCGAATACTGCTTCTGCTTCAGAATTTCGCGCAGACGCTGACCGCGAGCAAGCTGAGCCTGAGTCGCTGGGTCTAGATCAGAAGCGAACTGAGCAAATGCCTGAAGTTCGTCGAACTGAGCCAGCTCTAGCTTGACCTTACCGGCCACCTTTTTGATGGCTTTGGTCTGTGCGGCAGATCCGACTCGAGATACCGAAATACCCGCGTTAATCGCCGGTCGCAGACCCGAGTTGAACAGGTCAGAAGACAGGAAGATTTGCCCGTCTGTAATCGAAATTACGTTGGTGGGAATATACGCCGAAACGTCACCCGCTTGAGTTTCAATAATCGGCAGGGCGGTCATGCTGCCTTCCCCGAGTTCGGGGCTGAGCTTGGCGGCACGCTCCAGCAGGCGGGAGTGAAGATAGAATACGTCGCCAGGATAAGCTTCACGACCGGGCGGACGCTTCAGCAGCAGGGACATTTGGCGGTAAGCCTGGGCCTGCTTGGTCAAGTCATCGTAAATTACCAGCGTCGCCTTGCCCTTGTACATAAAGTACTCAGCAATCGAAGCGCCAGTGTAAGGGGCCAGATACTGAATGGCCGCCGGATCGTTGGCGTTGGCTGCGACGATGACGGTGTAGTCGAGTGCGCCGCGCTCTTCAAGAACGCCCACGACCTGAGCAACGGAAGAGGCTTTTTGACCAATTGCTACATAGACGCAAACTACGTCTTGATCGGCCTGGTTGAGAATGGTGTCGATGGCGATCGCTGTCTTCCCAGTCTGCCGGTCACCAATAATCAGCTCGCGCTGACCTCGGCCAATGGGAATCATCGCATCAATTGCCGTGATTCCTGTCTGCAAAGGCTCGTAAACCGACTTCCGCTCAATAATGCCCGGTGCCGGAGACTCAATCAAACGGGTCTCGCTGGTTTGAATCTTGCCTTTACCGTCAATGGGTTGGCCTAAGGTATCGACCACGCGGCCCAGCATCGCTTCGCCGACCGGCACAGAAGCAATTTTGCCAGTGGATTTTACCGTGCTGCCTTCCTGAATCTGACGGCCTGTGCCCATCAGCACCGCGCCGACGTTGTCTTCTTCTAAGTTGAGGGCGATACCGGCGGTACCGTCTTCAAATTCCAGCAGTTCACCAGCCATGGTGTTATCCAGGCCATAGATGCGGGCGATGCCGTCACCGATTTGGAGAACCGTACCCACACTGTCCGCTTTCACGTCCTGGTCGTACTGCTCTATTTGCTGCTGAATAATGCTGCTAATTTCATCTGGTCTGATGCTTACCATGAGAAGTCGCTCTACTAACTACCGATATGTACTACAAAATTGGGCAAATTTTTGACAGGCGCTGTCGAGGCCATAGCTCGCTAGATGCCTAGCTGCAAGCCAATCCGACGAAGCTGTCCGCGCAGGCTAGCATCCAACACCTGAGAACCTATGGCGATAATTACGCCGCCAATCAGCTCAGGATCGACTCGTGACTCTAGCTCAACCGACTGGGCGTCAGTCATGCTCAGTACCTTCTGACGCACCGTTTCTCGCTGCTCGTCGGTCAGCTCAACGGCGGAGACCACCTCAGCCAGTACCGTCTGCTTCAGTTCCCGCACCCTGGTCTGAAACTCTTCGAGAATAGGCTTAACCAGGTAAATGCGGTTTTTATCGACTAACAGCATCAGAAAGTTCTTCATCTGCTGATTGGTATCGTCTCCCAATATTTGGGTCAATACGCCTCGCTTGGCGTCGCTATTGGCAATGGGGCTTGCCAAAAACGGGGATAGGCCATCCGATTCCTTGAGCAGGTTGAGCAGATCAGCCGTAATCTCGCTGAGCTCATCGACTTTGCCTGTCGACTGAGCAATCGATAGGAGCGCCTGAGCGTAAGGAGCGGCAACCTCTGAAGTAGCAATACTCATGATCTTTCCTAATCTCCTAGCTGTGCAATGCTCTGGTCAACCAGTTGGGACTGGACGCCGTCTCTTTCGAGGACTTGGGGTAGGCGCGATCGCACCTTATCCAGTGCCATCTGCGACACCCGCTGACGCAATTCCTGCATCACCCGATCCTGCTGAGAAGAAATATCCTGCTGAGCAGACGCCTTCAGCCGTTCAATATCTTTAGCCGACTGTGCCAATACTGCCTCACGCGCAGTCTCAGCATTGCCCTTGGCCTCAGTGCGAATTCGCTCGGCCTCTTTTTTAGCCATTTGCAGCTTTTGCTGCTGTTCAGCTAACGAAGAAGCTGCCTTCTTCTGCCGTGATTCAGCATCTGTGATCGCCTTCTCAATCTCTTCACGGCGCTCTTTCAGCTTGCCGCCCAAAAAGCCGCGACCAAAGTAAATAAGGACGCCAATAATGATGATCAAGTTGATCAAGTTGGTTTCGAGGATGTCGAAATTAATCCCAAACCCTTTTGTCTCAGAGGCCAGCAGCCCCAACGCTTCCGTAAACACTTTCGTTACCTAATACTGCTTTCGTGTCTCTTTATGCTGCTGAACCTAACAACTTGCCGAGGATTTGATCGCTCAAGGAATCGACCTGCTTCTCTAGCTGGCCCATCGCCGCCGATTTCTGCTCGTCTAGCTCCTTTTGTACGACCTCCCGCTGAGCTGCCGCTTCGGCCTGAGCTTCAGCCTGCTTCTCAGAGGCGATCTTTTGAGCTTCAGCCTGAGCCGCTTCAATCACGCCGCGAGCCTCCCGGCGCGTATCTGCCAGAGATTGCTCGTACTCAGCCGCGAGCTTTTCAGCCTTGGCTAAGCGCTCTTGAGCATTGGCCTTGGTGCTTCGTACATAGGTATCGCGCTCGTCGATGGCTTTGCCCAAAGGCTTGTAAAAAATGGCGTTAAGCACTGCCATCAAAATCAAAAACTGAATCGCCATCAGAGGCAGAGTGGCATCTATATCAAAAAGCCCACCCGCTTCCTCGGTCGTTTCAACCGCTTCAACCGCCAGTAATGTCAGTCCCGTCCACATGGTTCTTCTCTAGATTTAAAATTCAAAAGTGAAGCAGGGCTAAAGACACCGGTCTCAAACCCCGCTTCCGAGAAACTTACGCGAAGGGGTTGGCAAACAAGAGAACCAGCGAAACCACCAGACCGTAAATGGTCAGTGCTTCCATAAATGCCAGACTGAGCAGCAAGGTGCCGCGAATTTTGCCTTCAGCTTCGGGCTGACGGGCGATACCTTCTACAGCCTGACCTGCTGCGTTACCTTGACCAATACCAGGGCCGATAGCC
>JBBQAC010000356.1:0-3428 GCA_038315915.1 Phormidesmidales cyanobacterium | reverse complement strand
GTACATTTCTCTGGGCATTACTGCTTTGACGGTAGGATCGGTCGCTAGCCAATCGAGAACTTCGCCGAGAGAGAGCATCAGGGTTGTGAGCAGTTTTTTCATCGGGTTACCTTTCCTTTTGGGCTGAATGGAGTTTGCGTCAGTCTAAAAGCTCAATCGCGTCGCCTGCTTTGACAATGCCTTCGACGAGGACAGCGCCATATACCCCGGCGTAGCCTTCATGGGTGCGAGAGATGTGTTTGATGATGGCAGGATTTGCCTCCGAAGTGTCTGGATCGAGCGTGATCATTTTGCACCTGGGGTCGCGCTCTAGCACGGTAATCTCTAGCCTGTCGCCAATTTTCAGGCGCTTGCCGATGAGGTCATTTTCGTACAGAGGCGGCTTATCGTCGTGCCAATTTACATAAAAGTTTGCACGAAATCGGCGCTTGTCAACTTCTATCGCTAACTTCTCTGTGAGCGAGTCCTGTAGCTGCAAAGAAAATAGGGAAAGCGGCCTACAGTCGTATTGGCTCTTTTGCGTAAAGCGCAATTTGAGGGTTTGGTCGTCGGTCAAAGCCTTGATGTGCGCCAGGAATGATTCGTCGAGGGGATAGGTTTCGCCTTCAGGGGTTTCTACTTCTATCGCAAAGGCTTCAATCTCCGGGTACAGCGGATTTATGCCGGGTGCCATGCTCTGAGCGGCGTCAAGATTCTTGGGCTTGAGGGTAGTGCTTCCTTGCTTGTATTGAGGTTTGTACAGTAAAAGCGATTCCTGATCTCGGGCGGTGTGCCAGGGGAAACCAGGGTTGCCGCTGTCGGTGGTGAGGCTGTAGAGGCGATCGCCCATCACCCCGCCAAAAGTCACAAAAACTTCATCGAGTTCTTCCCCGCGCATACTCTTCACAGGGTATCGCCACAGACTCTCTAAAGTGCCAACAACAGACATGGGAGACTCGCTTAAGGTAGGCAGTGCATGTAGTTTTCGGCATCCCAGTTACTGGTCGTTGCCAAAAATCTGATCCATTCGTCGCGTTTGTATTCGTCGAACAGCCGGTACATTTCTCCGGGCATGGCCGATTGAATCACGTCGTCATCAGCCAGCCGATCTAGCGCCTCACCTAGCGACATCGGCAACTTTTTCACTTCCTTGCCTTTCTCCATCGCTTCATAAATGTTGCGTTGCTCCGGCTCGCCCGGATCGAGATCGCGACTGAGGCCGTCGTCAAAGGCTTTGAGCATTGCCGCCGCCATCAGGTAAGGGTTCACCATCGAATCGACCGCGCGATATTCAAATCGACCGGGCGCGGAGACTCTCAGGCCGCAGGTACGGTTCTGATAGCCCCAATCGGAGTACACCGGAGCCCAGAAGCCTGCGTCCCAAAGGCGACGGTAAGAGTTCACAGTCGAACAGCCAACGGCGGTGAGTGCGCCCAGGTGTTCGATTACGCCGCCAATGCAGTTCAGTCCCACCGGCCCAGGTATTCTTGGAGATTCTCCTTTTATTGGCATAAAAGTGTTCTCGCCGCCTTTGTGGTAGGTGTAGTTGCCTTCTAATCCGGGCAGGCTTTCCATACCAAAAGATTTGACGGTGGTGTCGCCGCCTTTCCACAAGGAGAGATTGTGGTGACAGCCTGAGGCCGATACGCCGAGGAAAGGCTTAGACATGAAGCAGGCGATCAGATTGAACTCGCGGGCAACCTGGGCGCAGATTTGACGATAGGTAGTGAGGCGATCGCTCGTCCTCAACGCATCGTCATACATAAAGTTCAGCTCTAGCTGACCGGGCGCGTCCTCATGGTCACCCTGAATCATATCGAGCCCCATCGCCCGACTGTACTCAATCACTCGCAAAAAGACAGGCCGCAACTCTTCAAACTGGTCAATGTGATAGCAGTTCGGTTTGGTCACGCCGCCATCGGGCTTGCCATCTGGCCCTTTTTTCAGCCACATCATCTCCGGTTCGCAGCCGTGACGAAGCTGAAGCCCATGCTTTTGCTGAAACTCTGCGTGAAGGCGCATGAGATTGCCACGACAGTCCGAGGTGAGAAAAGCGCCCGGATTCTCTTCTTCTTCGCGATTGCGAAAACATACGCAGTAAACCCGCGCGACCCGCTTGTCCCACGGCAGTTGACAGAAGGTATCTGGGTCAGGAATGGCCACTAGCTCAGCCGACTCCGGCCCATAGCCCAAATACTGCTGCTGACGGTTAATTGCCAGGTTCACCGTCGCTCCGTACACAAGCTGAATGCCGCCCTCTGCCATGGTTTCCCAATGGTCAGCAGGCACACCTTTGCCGACATTTTTGCCTGTAATGGAGATGAACTGGTAGTAAATGTATTGAACGCCCAGCTCGTCAATTTTGGCTCGCACCTGTTTGACCAGATCGGCTCGCCCCTCCGCTCGAACGTAAGCCTGCAAATCTGTTGAGACGCTCTTTGAGGCTTCAGCTCGCGTGAGAACTCCAGTCACAGCGAAATCTCCGGTTAGGTTAATATGTGTCTCAGTAAATCTAACCTGTCATAACAAGTTTGTATCAAGGGCTACGAGAAGGGAAATGGTTTCCAGGGAATCCACTGAGACCATAGTTGCGCCATCGTGCCATCTGCGATCAGAGTGAAAAGGGTGTTTTCTAGGACTTCGGATAGCAGCGATCGCTCCTTTGAAACCCCAATCGCAAAGGGCACCTGCGTCGGCAGGCTAAAGGCCAACCGCAACCTGGGATCTTCTGCTGCTGCGACCAAAAGCACCAGTTCATCGTCTATCAGCGCGTCAATTTTGCCTGCCCGCAGCGCTGCTAGCATTTCGGGTAAAACCTTGTCGCTGCCGGGATAGGGAACCGCTTCAGCCCCTGAAAAGCCTTCTACCAGAGCGATATTGGTGCTGTCAGCCAAGCCCCCTACTCGCTGACCGGCCAAATCTGCGGGGGCAGAGACGCCGCTGCCCGCTCGCACTAAAACCGCCTCGTCGAACAGACCGTAGGGAGTTGTAAAGTTTACCCGCTGCTGCCTTTCAGGGGTAATCGCCTGATTGAACCACACGACATCATAGGGCAAATTTTTCACAGGGTCTAAAGCAGTGTAAAAGTTGGCCATTGGCAAATTGTGCCAGACCGGCGTCAGACCCGCATGTTTGCAGACGATGCGGGCAAGTTCTGGCTCGTACCCCGTGCGATGTCCGTCGTCAGTGAGATAGCTCATCGGTCGAGCGTCAAAGTCACTTGCCACAATATTGAGACAGCCCGGTTTAACGGTTAACAATTCTTCAGATTTCATTCGAGTTGCCTGCTGTTTGCTGGAACGGTAACGGAGAACACATCTTCTCTTCAGAGAAAACTTATTATGACAAGTAGAGTTTGTCAGTTCTGTTTTGTCAACCAGGGATAGCAGATTTCTGATGTTTATCCTTTGCCCTCATCCTAAATCCTTCTCCCTGGGGGAGAAGGACTT
>JBBQAC010000011.1:0-36567 GCA_038315915.1 Phormidesmidales cyanobacterium | reverse complement strand
ACACTTCGTCCATTCAAAGTTCAGTAATATTGACCTGAAAGGGGCGTTAGTGTTGATGCTGGCGGCTTTATAGAGCGGCACGAAAGCCTTGAGCGTTTATACCTTATAGGCTTGCCAGTGGATAATGCGGCAGTGACGCAGAACTTGCTTGGCTTGTAAAACGTCATGACTGGAACCCTTTAGTCCAGTTAGACAATCGCCTCGTTTGACGCGATCGCTGTACAGCGCCACCGAACGATCAGGCAAACCCAGAGCGCCGAGTGCCTTCGCAATAGTACTTTTGAAGTCACTGGCAGGGGAGATCAGCGAACCCAGATGTCCGCCCACGATGACGGGGCCAATTTCTGGCAGGGTAACTACGCTGACACTATCGACCAGACCAGTCAAGCCAGCCAGCATATCACTCGAAGATGCGCTAGCCACAGCAGGTATAAAGCCAACATACGGACTATTAGAAGTAGAAGCACTCGTGAGTAATTTGCCAGGCGAACTGCTTACCGAACTGTCCGAACCGTCCGAACCGTCCGAGCCGTCCGATAAAGAACCGTAGTGTTGGCAAGCCCCCTTCTCTGGAGTATCCCTCCATCTGGCCAGGAAAAAAAGCTGATGAGCCAAATAGCCCGACTGAGTAAGTTTCTCTAACGCCAGTGTCGCGTCCTGGTAGGCGAGAAACAAACCCAACCCGAGCATAGAGCGATCCGAACGGTCAACCCCTCCGTCAGCGTCTCCAGAGTATTGTTGAGTTTTGGTCATGTTGATAACTGCCATCGTCAGTTTCCTTTTAGCCAGTTAGGTTTTGAAAGAGTTCTTCTTTTATCTACAGAGCAGAGCTTAACGGCGAAAAGTAAAAAAGCCGATAAGCTCTGCGAAACAGATGGTTTAAGACTGTTTATTTGGGCAAATGCTTTGGCTCAAGTCCTTCTATCAAAAGGGATTGAGCTTAATACATTGCTAAATGTTAAAAATAGTCAGCGCGGTCTTACCGGCTTTTTTACTTTTAATCCGTAAGCTACGAATACAGGCCACAGCAAAAGGTTTCGCAGGTGAGATCTTCAGCGTGAGTCCCCTTGAACCTTCAGCAAAGTAGGAAAAACCATGTCGCTTTTTTCGTTCAGTGATTTCTACAGTGAGTTTGGCGCTCAAGCGCGAGCCTGGAGAGGAGGCAGTCTGAAATCTTACACTGTTTGCACAGGCAACAAAGCAATCGGGTCGGTTAAAGATCTTCTGGTCGATGAGAGCGGCAATTTTCGCTATTTGGCGATTGAAGCTTCCTTCGACAATTTGAGCAAGGCTGTCCTCATTACCATCGGGTTGGTTCGTTTTGACTATAGCCAGGGATGCGTTTCTATCGATGGTTTGAACGCTGATTGCCTGCGGCGATCGCCTAGCTACGACGACGGCATCAATCTCAGTCGAAGCTATGAGCAGCGTGTCCGAGATGCTTACCGGGCCATTGCAGCCTGCCGGGCAGGTCGCCGGTTTTTGCAGCAGCCCTACACATCAAACGGTCAGTTTACGGGTGGTTCGTCGGGATACAGCCCCAGTTCGGCCCAGGACTATAGCCACAATCCTACGTTTTATGGCATGAGCGATCGCGATAACCAACGCCCGCTCAAGCACCTCGAAAATTGCCTTGCCGCCCAACTCAGCGCTAGGGAGGAATCCTCCAGTGCAGCTAAAATGCTTTGATATCGGACAACCGTTTGGACAAAGCGAGGCAATGAGGCTCCTATTAGTAGAAGATGATGAACGCATTGCCGACGCGCTGGCAGAAAACTTAACGGATCAAAATTACGCGGTAGACGTGGTTTACGATGGACAATCAGGCTGGGATTACTCAGCGGCGAGCCCTTACGATCTGATTTTGCTCGATGTAATGCTGCCAGAAATTGACGGCATCACGCTCTGTCGTCGCCTGCGCCAGGCGGGTGTGCAAACGCCCATTTTGCTGCTGACCGCCAAGGATACAGTGAGCGATCGCGTCCTTGGCCTGGACGCCGGAGCCGATGACTATTTGATCAAACCCTTTGATTTGGAAGAACTTTCTGCCCGCATCCGGGCGCTGCTCAGGCGCAGCGATACCACTAGCCCACCGATTTTAGCGTGGGAACAGTTACGCCTCGACCCTAGTATTTGTAGCGTTAGCTATAACCACAAGCCGGTTGATCTCAGTCCCAAAGAATACAGCCTGTTGGAATTTTTTCTTCGGCATCCACAACGAGTATTCAGTCGGGCGCAGATACTGGAGCATCTGTGGTCGTTTGAAAGCCTGCCGGAGGAAGCCACCGTCAAGGCCCACATGAGGGGGCTAAGGCAAAAGCTGGTCGCCGCAGGTGCGCCGAATCTGATCGAAACCGTTTACGGCTTGGGCTATCGTCTCAAGCAAGAGACGTAATGTTTCAAGGACTGCGCCGCCGCCTGCTGCTTTATCAGCTCGCGGTGATGGCGACGATTTTGGGCTCGTTCGGCTTGGGCGTCTATGCCCTGTTTAGCCACAGCCTCTATCGTCAGCTCGACCAAAAGCTAGTGACGCTGGCTCAGGCGGCTACGCCTTCGATGACAGCCGTCAGCGTCGTGGGAGAGAGCTATCTTGAAGACTTGGACGAGGTACCGTGGCGAGACATTTTTAACCGTAATCAGCAGAGCCTAGAATGGTTCGATGCTGAAGGCAACTGGCTGGCTTCGCGCGGCGAGACTAATTTGTTCGCACCGCTTCAGGTTGGCCCACAGCTGATCGATTCGGAGCCACCAATACGGGCTTTTACCCTCTCGGTATTTGAAGAATCGCAGAAGAATGCCAGCGCTCCCAAGTTAAAAGGCTTTATTCGCGCTAGCCAAACTACTCAGGATGTTCAATCCTCGCAGCGGCAGTTGCTAATAGGACTGGTATTAGGCGGTGGCCTCAGCTTGGGATTAGTGGGGGCGGGCGGGCTGTGGCTGACCCAAATTTCACTCCGACCGATTGAGCGCAACTACCGGCAACTCCGCCAGTTTACAGCCGATGCCTCGCACGAACTACGCGGCCCCATCACTGCTATTAAAACCTCAATAGATGTGATCCAAAAGCATCCCGAGCGCATCCATCCCAAAGATGAAAAGAAACTGCGGGCGATCGCCAGTGCTTCTCAGCAGCTTCAGTCGCTCACCGAAGACTTACTCCTGCTAGCTCGGGTGGATAATGGCAACCGCAGCGCCGTGCGATCTGTCGATCACCAGCCGGTATCGCTCAACCGCTGCTTGCAGGAAGTGATCAATTTTTACCAGGATACGGCACAGGCAAAAGGGTTACACCTGCATTTGCACGCGCAGACGATGATCACGGTTCCCGGTAGCCCGACTCAGTATCACCGGCTCTTTGCAAATCTCATCCAGAATGCCTTGCACTATACACAATCTGGTCAGGTCAGGGTGGGCCTATCGCAAACTCAGCGCTATGCCCGAGTCCAGGTAGAAGACACGGGTATCGGCATTGCCCCGGCTGATCTGCCGCATGTGTTCGACCGTTTTTGGCGAGCCGATAAAGCCCGAACCCGGCGAGCGGGCGGCAGTGGGCTGGGGCTGGCGATCGCGCACACCATCACGCAGCAGCATGGCGGCAAAATCTGGGTCACCAGCCAACCTCACGGCGGTAGTTGCTTTCACGTTTTGCTGCCACTCTCAGAAAAGATGATCGCAGCCAAACCCGCCGCCAAAAAAGATTCTCAGCCCTAGATGTCAGCCTTAGATATTGATGTACTGATCCATTTCCCAATCGGTCACCATAGAACAGAACGCACCCCACTCCTTGTGCTTGAATTCAAAGAAGGTCTTTGCCCCGAGTTCACCCAGCGTTTCCATCAGCAGATCGTCTTGCTTAAGCGCAGTGAGTGCTTCAAATAAATTGGTTGGGAGAGTCTGCAAATTGGGAAATTCTGCCCCCCGAGCGAACAAGTTTTCGTCGATTCGCTCGCCTGGAGAAAGCTCCTTCTTTATGCCCTCTAACCCCGCTGCTAGCAATCCTGCCAGCGCCAAATACAAATTGGCCGAACCGTCAATTAGCCGACATTCGAACCGGCCCGCTTCTGGAATTCTCAGCATGTGAGAGCGGTTGTTGCCGCCGTAGGAGATATAGCGCGGTGTCCAGGTGCTGCCCGAAGTGGTGACGTTAGCGCCCAGCCGCCGGTAGGAATTGACGGTGGGGGCAAAGAGCGCCGTCAATCCCTTGGCGTGGTTGAGAACGCCGCCGAGAAAGTAATAGCCGACAGGCGAGAGACCGCCCGCATCGGCGTCTTTGTCAAAGCTGTTGGTATCGCCCTGCCAGAGGCTGCTATGCACGTGACCGCCGCTGCCGGTGAGGTGGCTGAAGGGTTTGGGCATGAAGGTGGCAGTCAGGCCGCGCTTTTCGGCCAGCGTTTTCACCATGTATTTGAAAAAGGTGTGGCGATCGCCGGTCACCTTGGCATCGCTATAGCCCCAGTTCAGCTCAAACTGGCCGTTCGCATCTTCGTGGTCACACTGATACGGCTCCCAGCCCAGCGCTTCCATGTAGCCGACAATCGTTGAGATCAAGTCGAACTGGCGCATCAGGTTGAGCTGGTCGTAGCAGGGGCGTTCGGCGGTGTCTCGCTCATCGGCGATCGCATAGCCCGTCTCTGTCTTCTTCAGCAAAAAGAACTCAGCTTCCACCCCCGCTTTGTAGGTGTAGCCCATCTGCTCGCACTGGTCGACCACACGGCCCAAAATCATCCGGGGCGCAGCGGGAAAGGGCTTGCCCTCAAAGTACACATCGCTCGCCACCCAGCCCACCGTAGGTTCCCAGGGGAGCTGAATCAGAGAGCTAGGGTCAGGAATCGCCGCAATCTCTGCCGCATCCGGGCCCAGTCCCAGGTTGGAAGCGAATGAGCTGAAGAAAGCGCCGTCTTTTTCTACTGAAGCGATTTTGGCGGCGGGCACCAGCTTGGCCCGCGTGCCCCCGAGCAGGTCGGTGTAAGAGACCAGAAAAAACTTTATCCCCAGCGTTTTGGCCTGTTCTACCAGGCTTTTGGTCTGACTTTGCGTCCGTATAGATGTTCCGACCATAGCGCCCTCTTTCCTGCTACTGCATGGCTTTCTGCTTTAGTAAAACAGTCCGACTCGCAAGCTTTTGTAGTATCGGTTACTGAATCTTTTTTACTGTGCCCGGCCATCCTTAATCTACGTAATGTGAGTTGAATCACACACTTAGGCCCAAATTTCAGTCAACCGCTGAACAGTTTTACAAATTTTGCGCTTGCATACTTAGGCAGTTAAAACTGAAGGGAAGTGCTGTGTATGCCGGGTTCGACCTCAAGACGCAGATTTTTGAAGCTGGTGGGCAGAGCGGGCGGGACGGCTGCTGTGTTGACCACAATGAAGGAAATGGGCCTACTGGCTCCGGCGGGCGCGGTGCAAAAGCCGAGGCTGCAAGCTCAGTCAGGCAACGGGACAAGCATTGCAATTTTGGGCGCGGGGATTGCGGGGATGACGGCGGCTTATGAGCTGCGGAAGGCAGGGTATGACTGTCAGGTGTTGGAGGCACGCGATCGCGCTGGTGGCCGTTGCCAAACTATCCGAGGCGGCGATGTCATCAAAGAATTTGAAAGCGAGCAGACCTGTGATTTTGATGAAGATCTGTACTTTAATCCTGGCCCTGCGCGCATTCCTTACCATCACACTGCGCTTTTGGGCTACTGCAAAGAGTTCGGCGTACCATTACAAGTGCGCGTCAACGAAAACAGAGCGGCCTACTTTCAAGATGATAAAGCCTTTGACGGTCAGCCCATCCTCAACCGCCGGGTAGTGAACGATAGCCGGGGCTACATCTCTGAGCTGTTAGCCAAAGCCATCAGCCAAAAGTCTCTCGATCAGGAAATCTCCGACCTCGACCAGGAACGCCTGATGGCCTTTGTCAAAAGCTTTGGCAGCTTGGGATCTGACTACCGCTATACCGGCGGATCGCGGGCGGGCTATACGACGGGCCCAGGAGCCGGGGAGGTGGCCGGAGAGAAATTTGCCCCCCTCGGACTTTCTGAGCTGCTCAGCTCTGCCTTTTGGGACTACAAGCTGCACTTTGGCGAGGGCTATACGCAAGCGGCGACCATGCTACAACCTGTGGGCGGCATGGATCAAATTGCCCAGGCGTTCGAGCGCGAAGTGGGCGACCTGATTGAATACGGCGCTGAAGTGAGTGAGATTCGGAAAACGCCTGAAGGGGTGCGCATCGTCTACAAAAATTCGGTCAGTGGCGAGGAAAAGGCGCTGGAAGCGGACTATGCCATCTGCACGTTCCCGCTGCCGGTGCTGGCCTTGGTCGATGCAGACTTTTCACCCGAAGTGAAAGCGGCGATTGAAGTGGGCAAGGATAGCTACGCCAATGCGGTTAAGGTCGCGTTTCAAGCAGATCGCCGCTTCTGGGAGGAAGATTACAACATCTATGGCGGCATTTCCTGGACGGAGAAAGATATCACTCAAATTTGGTATCCTTCTACCGGCTTCCAGGGTGACAAAGGCATTTTGGTAGGGGCTTATATTTGGGACAATCCCATCGGCAACGTGTGGGGGACGCTATCGCCCGAGCAGCGGCTTGCGAAAGCAATTGAAGACGGCACGGCGATTCATCCTAACTATGCTCAGGAAGTCTCTGCTGGCAGCGGCGTTACGATTGCCTGGGAGAAAGTTCCCTACAGTCGGGGCGGCTGGGCTGAGTGGGAAGATGAACAGCGAGAGGGCGCTTACAAAGTGTTGCTACAGCCCGACGGGCCGATCTTTTTGGCGGGAGAGCATCTCAGCTACATCACCGGATGGCAGGAAGGTGCTGTGCGCTCGGCGCTGGTCGCCGTCGAGGGCATTGCCAGCCAAGTTCAATCCGCCTGAAGAACAGAAGTGAAGAGTCAAAATCGTGAGGAGTCAAAATCATGTCTTTGAAGAGAATTTTATTCGCTGTTCTACTGGCCTTTGGGCTAATGGCGAGTGTGGTTACGAGCGTTTCGGCCCAGAGCGCTATCCGCTACCCGATTCCCGGCTCCGATTTTCCGATTGCCCTGGCTGTGGAAATACCGGCTGATGCGACGCTGGTTTACCTCAGCGGTCAGGTGCCTGCGGTAACGGATGAAACCGCTGAAGCGGGAACAATTGCAGCCTTTGGCAATACCGAAGCGCAAACGGTGAGCGTTTTAGAGAAAATTGAAGGTATTCTCACCGATTTGGAATTAACCATGAGCGACGTGGTGAAAATGCAGGCGTTTTTAGTCGGCGATCCAGAGATGGAGGGCAAAATGGACTTTGCCGGTTTTATGGCGGGCTATACTCAGTTTTTTGGTACAGAAGAACAGCCCAACTTGCCCTCTCGCTCGGCCATGCAGGTGGCGGGATTGGTCAACCCCGGCTGGCTGGTTGAAATTGAGGTGGTTGCTTTGCGCGGCGAGCAGCCTATGCCCAGAAGCTGTCGCCTTCGTAGGTAACGCCGGGGAAGAACCAACCCTCGGGGCTGACGTACCGATACTGAATGCCGATGTTGTCAAGCGCAGTTCGAGATTCGGCTGAGAGTTTGTGGTCGGCGGCAGCAAGATTTTGGGCGATGCGTCCGGCGTTAGTGGATTTGGGAATGACGACGGTGCCGCGATCTATGGCCCAGGCAATTAAGAGCTGAGCGGCTGAGAGATTTTCTTTGCCCGCGATCGCTTTGACAGTCTCATTTTCTAGTAAGGGGGGCTCGTCTTTTTGCTTCATGCTGTCGGGGCGATCACCCGATCCCAACGGCGAATAGGCCGTCATCTGTATCCCTTTCCCTTGGCAGTACTCCAAAAGCTCGGGCTGCGGGTTATAAGGATGTAGCTCAACTTGATTCATCGCCGGTACAGCGCCGCTTTCAGCTATCAGCTTCTCCAGCTTTGAGACGGTAAAATTTGAGACGCCCACGCTTTTAACCAGGCCTTTTTCTCGCAAAGCTGACATCGCCTCAAACGTTTTAGAAAGCGGGATTGCTGAGAGTGGCCAAAAATCTTCTGCTTCCTTATGCTGAGACTTACCTGGCTTAAAGGCAATCGGCCAGTGCATCAGATAGAGGTCGAGATAGTCTAGGCCAAGCGCGGTGAGCGTTTCCCGGCAACCTTTTTCAACATCTTCCGGCGCGTGAAACGTATTCCACAGCTTAGAAGTCACAAAGATCTCTTCACGCGAAACCACCCCTTTTGCTATCGATTCGCCAATGCCCTCGCCTACTTCCTGCTCGTTCTGATAGATCCAGGCGGCGTCAATCTGCCGGTAGCCGACTTTGATCGCTGCTTTGACCGCCTCACGAACCTCACCCTTAGGTGATTTCCAGGTGCCTAAGCCCAGGGCAGGGATGCTGTTTCCATCATTCAGCGTCAATGTTTTCATCGGGATTCCTCAAAGTAGGTAGTCGCTTGTCCCGACAGAGTAAGGGTTTCTTCCTTGAAGATCAACTACCCGCAGCACACTTCACCACCCTCAGCAGCGCTGATTCACAGCAGATAGCTTCACGCGGCGATTGGCAAGCGGAGCAATGTGCTGGCAGATTGCTTACACTAGGCGTAATTACTTGTGAAGTTACGACGAGTACTCTTCTCATGGCAAGTTCTACGTGAGTATAACAGTACAAGCAGGATCAATCGATACTTCCACTGAGGTGGAATGAAAGATCTGCTTTCTGTGTTTCTGGAGAGTTCTGCTTGTTGCCCGATAGGGTTGTGAGGTTGTTGCAAATGCTTCGTTCATATTTAAGTGCTTTTGCCTTTGGGGTGTGTTCCCTGGTAGCGGTTGTTTTCTTCGTTATTGTTGACACCAGCGCCTTTGAAACGCCAGATGCGGGCGAGTAATCTCTATGCTGGCTTTCCTGTCATGGCATGGGTCTGCTAGCAGACCGTTTTTGAGTAGGTGATCTGTTCCCTAGAGCCTGACGAGGTTCTAGGGATTTTCTTTGGCCAATTGCAAACTCTACTCAGCTACGGCGATCTACTTGGCCAGATAGTCTTGCAGTGCTTTAACGGTCAGCTCGTTTTCTTTAAGAGATTCGATGGCGGCCAGCGTCGCTTTAGCACCGGCAATGGTAGTCACAATTGGAATTTTATACTCAAGGGCGCTACGGCGAATGATGCGGTCATCTTCTTGAGCCGCTTCCCCGATGGGAGAGTTGATCAGTAGCTGAATTTCTCTGTTTTTGAGAGCATCACCAACATGCGGGCGGCCCTCATAAATTTTGAGCACAGGCTTGACGGTAATGCCTGCCTGATTAAGTACCCGGTAAGTCCCACTGGTGGCGATTAAAGTAAAGCCCAGCGCGGCAAACCCTTTGGCGATGGGAACAACAGCTTCCTTATCGCGGTCGTTAACGGAGATAAAGACGGTACCCTCTTGAGGCAGGCTCTGACCGGCGGCGAGTTCGGCTTTGGCATAAGCCAGGCCAAAACTGGTGTCAATGCCCATGACTTCGCCAGTAGAGCGCATTTCTGGGCCGAGCAAAATATCGGTGCCCAAAAACTTGTTGAAGGGAAAGACTGCTTCTTTGACCGAGGTATGGGTCGGGATGATTTCTTGAGTAAAGCCTAGCTCGTCAAGAGTTTTGCCAGACATCAGGCGGACGGCGAGTTGAGCTAAGGGCGCGCCGGTTGCTTTGGAGACAAAGGGAACCGTACGGGAGGCGCGGGGATTGGCCTCGATAATGAAGACCTGATCGCCCTGAATCGCGTACTGAATGTTCATCAGGCCGATCACTTTGAGTCGTTTGGCCAGTTTGAATGTCCAGTCGCGAATGGTGGCCAAAGCCGCTTCAGAAAGGGTCACCGTCGGCAGCGAACAGGCGGAGTCGCCGGAGTGAATCCCGGCCTGCTCAATATGTTCCATGATGCCGCCGATTACGGTTTTGCCGGTGCGATCGCACAGCGCATCCACATCCACTTCCACCGCGTTTTCTAAGAACTTATCAATCAAAATCGGATGATCCGGCTCTACCTGCACCGCCGTCGTCATGTAGCGCTCCAGATCAGCGTCGGAATAAACAATTTCCATTGCTCGTCCGCCCAGCACGTAGCTGGGACGAACCACTACGGGGTAGTCAATTTTCTGGGCGATCGCCAGCGCCCCATCATAGCTGCGGGCGAGGCCATTAGGCGGCTGACGAATATCCAATTCACGTAAAATTTTCTCGAAGCGCTCCCGGTCTTCAGCCGCGTCGATCGCATCGGGGGAGGTGCCCCATATCTGCGTTTTCAGCTGGTCGCTATTGGGATCGTCGGCTACCTGCTGAAGGTATTTTTGTAGCGGCACAGCAAGCTTCAGCGGGGTTTGCCCTCCAAACTGAATGATTACACCGTCGGGATTTTCCGCTTCGATAATGTTGAGGACGTCTTCTTTGGTGAGCGGCTCAAAGTAGAGGCGATCGCTCGTATCATAGTCGGTCGAGACCGTCTCGGGGTTGGAGTTGACCATGATGGTTTCATAATCATCATCTTGCAGCGCAAAAGAGGCATGACAGCAGCAGTAGTCAAACTCAATGCCCTGACCAATCCGGTTGGGGCCACCGCCCAAAATCATCACCTTCCGGCGATCAGACGGCATTACTTCACTCTCTTCTTCATAAGTCGAGTAGTAGTAAGGCGTAAACGACTCAAATTCAGCGGCGCAGGTATCCACCATTTTGTACACCGGCACCACGCCAAGAGACTTGCGGTAGGCTCGTACAGTATCTTCACTGGTTTTAACCGCGTAGGCAATTTGCTTATCGCTGAAGCCTTCCTGCTTAATCGCCAGCATCTGCGCTTTGGTAATGTCGGGCAGCGGCGTGCGCTTGATCATTTTTTCAACTGTCAGCAGCAGCTTGAACTTATCGAGAAACCAAATGTCAATCGCCGTCAGCTCATAAATTTCCTCAACCGTCAGCCCGAGCTGCATGGCGTGGCGAATGGCGAAAATGCGCTCCGGATGAGGCCGTCTCAGGTTCGACTGCACCTGGGAAAGGGTAGGCAGCTTTTCGGGGCCGTCGCAGCCCCAGCCCGCTCTGCCGGTTTCGAGCGATCGCAACGCCTTTTGAAAAGACTCATTAAAGGTTCGCCCAATCGCCATCGCCTCGCCCACTGACTTCATCTGCGTCGTCAGCGTAGAGGACGCGCCTGGGAACTTCTCAAAGGCAAAGCGCGGAATCTTGGTCACCACATAGTCAATTGTGGGCTCAAAGCTAGCAGGGGTCTTTTTCGTAATATCGTTAGAAATTTCGTTGAGCCGGTAGCCAACGGCAAGCTTGGCAGCAAATTTGGCAATCGGAAAACCTGTCGCCTTGGAGGCCAGCGCCGAGCTGCGAGAAACCCGAGGGTTCATCTCAATCACTACAACCTCACCATCTTCGGGATTCACCGAAAACTGAATGTTCGATCCGCCCGTCTCCACCCCAATTTCGCGAATAATTTTGATTGAGGCATCGCGCAGCCGCTGATATTCCTTGTCTGTCAGGGTTTGGGCCGGGGCCACCGTAATCGAATCACCCGTATGCACACCCATCGGGTCAATATTTTCAATTGAGCAAATGATCACGACGTTATCGGCCAGGTCGCGCATCACCTCCAGCTCATACTCTTTCCAGCCCAGCAGCGACTGCTCAACCAGGATTTGAGAAACCGGACTGGCATCCAGCCCGGAGCGAGAAATCATCTCAAACTCTTCCTGGTTGTAGGCAATGCCACCGCCGCTGCCGCCCATCGTATAGGCCGGGCGAATAATCAGCGGATAGGTGCCAATTTGCTGTGCGATCGCCCAAGCCTCATCCATTGTTTCAGCCAGGCCCGACGGGCAGACGCCGACCCCGATTTTGATCATGGCTTCTTTAAAGAGCTTGCGGTCTTCCGCCTTCTCAATCGCCTCGATCTTAGCCCCAATTAGCTCTACGCCATACTTATCAAGCACGCCCCCCTTAGCCAGATCCACCGCCAAATTCAGCGCCGTTTGGCCGCCCATTGTCGGCAGCAGCGCGTCCGGACGCTCCTTGGCGATAATTTTCTCCAGGATCTCTACAGTCAGCGGTTCTATGTAGGTGCGGTCAGCAATTTCTGGGTCGGTCATGATCGTCGCCGGGTTGGAATTGACCAGGACGACTTCGTAGCCTTCTTCTCGCAAAGCCTTGCAGGCTTGGGTGCCTGAATAGTCAAACTCGCAAGCTTGGCCAATCACAATTGGGCCAGAGCCGATAAGCATTATCTTTTTGAGGTCGCTTCGACGAGGCATAGGGCACTGGGGACGTAAAAATCCCACTTATTTTAGATGCTTTTTGGAAAAACTTTAGGCTCACAGATAGCCGAATTGTCAGAGATGATAAAAATTCCTGATAAGAGAGGCTGGATAAATGGGGAGGTTGCGTAATAGACTAAAGAAGTCTTTAGTAGTAACCATTATCAACAAGCAGATTAAGTGACCTTTAAAACCATGAAAGCAACCAGACGGCAGCTATGGGGCATAGCGCTCTTTTTATCGATGGGAATTGCTGCCTGTCAGGCTCCATCGGGCCAGCAGTCAGCCTCCAGTCCTGAATCGGAGGCGGGTGATACTGAGCAGGTCGTAAACCTGTACTCAGCTCGCCACTATGACATCGATGAGGAACTCTACGACGAATTCACCGCTGAAACCGGGATCAAAGTAAACGTGCTGGAAGGTCAGCCGGATGAGCTGATCGAGCGGATTACCAATGAAGGCGAACAGAGCCCCGCCGACGTATTTGTCGCAGTCGATGCGGGCAGGCTGTGGCGGGCTCAAGAAGCCGGTATTTTCCAGCCGGTGGATTCTGAAGTGCTCAACAGCAAGGTGCCTGAAAACCTGCGTGAGCCTAGCGGCCTGTGGTTTGGCCTGACCACGCGGGCGCGAGTGCTAGTGTACAACCCCAACAATGTCGATCCCAGCGAGCTGTCCACTTACGAAGATTTGGCCGACCCTAAATGGAAGGGGCGCGTATGTGTTCGCAGTTCCAGCAATGTGTACAACCAGTCTCTGGTGGGCTCGATGATCGAGACGGACGGGGCTGAGGCGACTGAAAAATGGGCCAAAGGGTTAGTGGCCAACTTCGCGCGGCAACCAGAGGGCGGCGATGTCGATCAGATCAAGGCGGTGGCGGCAGGGCAGTGTGATGTGGCGATCGCCAACCACTACTACTGGGCCAGACTCGCCAAATCAGAAGACCCCAGCGATCAAGAAGCCGTAGCAAACACAGCGGTATTTTTCCCAAATCAGGAAGGCCGGGGCACTCACATCAATATCAGCGGGATCGGGCTGGTGAAAACAGCGCCACATTCCGAAAATGGGATCGCCTTCATGGAGTTTCTCGTCAGCCCTGAGGCGCAGAAGGTGTTTGCCGAAGGCAACAACGAGTATCCGGTGGTCTCAGGCATTGCGCTAGAACCTATCGTCGCTGAACTCGGCGACTTTAAAGTCGATGAAGTCAACGTCGCTTCCTACGGGCGCAACAACCCGGAGGTTAACGAAATTGTTGACCGCGCAGGCTGGCAGTAACACGCATACAGAGGCTTCTTGCTCGATGATTTTTACGATTCCCGGCCTGTTTTCGCCTGAAGAGGTGGCGACGCTGCGCGAGCAACTGGCCTCTGCTGAGATGGTAGACGGCAAAGTTACAGCAGGCTGGCACGCCAAAGCCGTCAAGCAAAACCAGCAGTTAGACGCTAAGCACTCGGTGGCAAAGCCCTTAATCGACCAGGTGCGGCAGACGATTCTGAAGCACCCGCTGTTTCAGGTAGCCGCGCGGCCCCGGCAGGTGCACAGCGTTCGCTTTAATCGGTACAGCGACGGTATGTCCTACGGACGGCATACCGACAATGCGCTGATGAACGGGCATCGTTCGGATCTGTCTTTTACGCTGTTTTTGTCAGATCCAGATAGCTACGCAGGCGGTGAACTGGTCGTCGAAGGGGTCGATAGCGAGCAGCCTTACAAGCTGCCAGAAGGCTCGGCGCTGGTGTATCCGTCATCGAGCCTGCATCGGGTAGAACCGGTGACCCGTGGGGTGCGCTGGGCCGCAGTTGGCTGGGTGCAGAGCCAGATTCGCGATCCCAGTCGGCGTGAAATATTGTTTGAGCTGGATACGGCCAGGCGATCGCTCTTTAAGCAGCACGGTAAAACCGACGAGTTTGATCTGATTACCAAAAGCCTGACCAATCTGATGCGGCAGTGGGTGGAGTAAATGAGAATGAATTTTACAGAAGGATGACGTATAGTAGGTAAAGCCTCTATTGAAACTGATATGCAATAGCTGGCCAGATACAAAATTTTCCAGCTTTTTTGCTCCACTAATTTCTCATGGCACCCTCTGCTCCTGTCTTAGCCTGTCGGAATATTACCAAGCGCTTCGATAAAGCGGCACCTCCGGCAGTAGATCAAGCAGGCTTTGTCTTACACAAAGGAGAGCTACTGGGGCTATTGGGGCCATCTGGCTGTGGGAAGACGACCTTACTGCGGCTCATGGCCGGGTTTGAAACCCCTGAAACCGGCGACATTTCGCTGGTAGGTCAGCAAGTATGCGGTTCGGGGCGGTGGGTGCCCCCGGAGCGGCGGCAGGTGGGGGTTGTTTTTCAAGACTATGCGCTGTTTCCGCATTTATCTGTATTAGCGAATGTGGAATTTGGGCTAAAGCAGCTTTGTCGGCGCGGGCAGCTTGCCAAAAAGCAGATTCACTCGCTAGCTTGCGAAGCCATTCAGCTAGTCGGGCTGACAGGCATGGAGAAACGCTATCCGCACGAACTGTCGGGCGGGCAACAGCAGCGCGTGGCTCTGGCGAGAGCCCTGGCCCCTAGACCGCCATTAATTTTACTGGATGAGCCCTTTAGCAATTTAGATGTGCAGGTACGGCTGTACCTACGGCAGGAAGTGCGCGATATTCTCAAGAGCATTGGGGCTTCGGGTATTTTTGTCACGCACGATCAGGAAGAGGCATTGGCGATCGCTGATAAAGTCGCCGTTATGCAAGCCGGACGTCTGATACAGCTTGATACACCTGAAAACATTTACCAGAACCCGGTCTCGCGATTTATTGCTGAATTTGTCACGCAGGCAAACTTTTTACCGGCTGTACAAACGGCAGACGGCTGGCAGACAGAAGTTGGCCGGGTCGGTCGGCTAGCAGGCGATGCGGGCGCTGAGCGCGGCGATCTGATGATCGCGCAAGAAGACTTAAAGATTATGGCGGACGAAGCGGGATCGGCGATTATCCATGGTCGGCAGTTTTTGGGCCGGGAATATCAGTACAAGCTGCTGCTACCCTCTTCGCAAGCGCTGCGAGTGCGAACGCCTTCAGTTCAACGCCTGTCAGTGGGCACCCAAGTCCGCGTCAGCATTGAAGCAGACCGGGCAAGATTTTTCCCAAACGAGAATCTGACGACAGCGAGAGTAGAACAGTTACGGCAGACTTCTGCCCCGCAGAGCACTCAGCAACCTCACCCTGCTCATCCGCCTGTTCTGCCTAGCGCTAGATGACCTAAGTAAACAATACGACTTACGGTTAGTGCCTTAAAAGATTTTTAAAGGTAGGCATGGACTATTCGCTTGTCAAAGATTTGTTTGGTAGTTGGAACGCCATTCTCCACACCCTGATAACCGGGTCGCTGACCTATTTCGGGCTGATCGTTTGGCTACGCGCGTCGGGTAAGCGAACACTCTCAAAATGGAACTCTTTCGATTTTGTGGTGACCATCGCCTTTGGTTCTGTTCTAGCGAGCGCCCTGCTGACTGGCAGCACATCGTTTGTGCAGGCAATGACGGCTATTGGGCTGCTGGTCGGATTCCAGTTTATAATTACCTGGCTCTCGGTACGCACCACCAAAGTTCAGGCGCTGATTAAGGCAGAACCAACGCTGTTGCTCTGTAAGGGTAAGATACTCGATGCTGTCCTCAAAAAAAAGCGAGTTGCTAGAGGAGAAATCCTTGCCGCTATTCGGATGAGCGGGCACGGCCAAATCGAAGCCATCGATGCGGTTGTTTTAGAAACTAACGGCGACGTCAGCATCATTCCGACAGTGGATTCTGGTTCGGCCTTAGAAGATGTAAGAGGCTTTTCAGAACGATTTTACTCAGCTTGATGGCGATCGCTTTCGAGGGCGGCGATCTCCTCCAAACTAAGTCCGGTCGCTTGAGCGATGTCTGCCGGAGGCAACTTTCCGAGCAGCGATCGCGCCGTCGCAACTTTTGCAAGCCTTTGACCTCTTTCAATACCGATTTGCTCGCCTTCTGCGCGGCCTTCTGCCCGACCCTGGGCTCGACCTAGCAATACTGCATTTCGACTGTCGTGAATCAGCATGGACTGGTCGTCCAAAATCTCCATTTCCTCCCGAGTTAGCAGGCTTTGACGCGCCACCTCGAAGGCATTCTGAATCGCGGGCTCTCCTTCTAAGCTAGCCGGAATCGATTCTAACCGGTTGGCCTCTTTCAAGAAGTAGAGCCATTTGTCGGTCAGCGTTTCTAATTCGTTTTGTCCTTTGCGGAACTTGGGCAGTTCGGCAAAGACCAGCTCAATGTCGTCGCTGTAGTCCGTCAGGTCGTCTTTTTCTTTGAGGCGATAGCGAGAAACAACTTTACCCGTCGGCTCGAACATTTCAAAGTCAGTGATCGTTAGCGCAATCACCGGATTCAACAGCGCGTAATCGTCGCCCACCTCAAGCTGAATTGAAAAGGCTTTGGCCGCATTGTAGAGAACGCGCTTTTTGAATCCCAGCACGTTGAGCACCTGCATCTCAATAATGACGGTTTTACCGCCCGCGAGCGTCGCCTTTACGTCTAGATATGAGTCTTTGATGCCTTTGATACGAGGCGCTTGATAGGGGTCGATGATAGTCAAATCTTCAATCATCGGGTTGCCTTCGTACAGTAGCGCGTTTAAGAAGCTGATCAAAATACCCTTGCTCTGGGGTGAGCCAAAGATTTTCTTGAAGGCAAAATCAGTTTTCGGGTTGATGAAGGGAAACATCGACCAGCACGCTGCTAGTGAATCGGAGAAAGCACTCTTTCATAGTAGCTGAATAGTAGCGACAAGCGATTTTCATCGGCCAAAGCAGCCTCGAAGGAGAAGGAAATCTATTGCGCTAACAAACGCCACAGCCGCAAGACTTCGGCGACTGACCAAGCTTGGGCGTAGGCTCCGCGTGGGATAAAGGGTGCGTTGCCGTCGAAAATTTCGCTGAGGGTGCCAACGCAGCCAGCCTTCAAATGGTGAAGCAGGGGCGTGAGAAAGCTGCGAGCGAGAACAGGATCTTGATAAACTTTGAAATGAGCCTGGACAAATGGGCCGATTAGCCAGCTCCAAACTGTGCCCTGATGGTACGCACCGTCGCGCTGGTAGCGATCGCCCTCATAAACCCCAATATAGTCAGGATGAGCAGGGGTGAGCGATCGCATTCCATGCGAAGTCAGCAACTGCTGAGCGCAGATATCAACAATGGCTTTTTGCCTTTGGGGTGCGAGCGGCGGGGCGAACTTGAGAGAAACCGCGAAGATTTGATTGGGCCGGAGCGCGGGGTTATCTCCATCCGGGCCGTCGATCACGTCGTAGCAATAGCCCCGATCCGGCTGCCAGAACCGCTCAAAGCTGCTGGCGGCGCGCTGCGAGAGCGCAGTATATTCACTGTCCGACCTGTTCAATAGCTGACAGAAGTGACCCATCGCCATCAGCGCATTGTGCCACAGCGCATTGATTTCCACTGGCTTACCAATCCGTGGGGTGACTACCCAATCGTCTGCTTTGGCATCCATCCAGGTAAGCTGCTGACCCGTTTCGCCCGCATATAGCAAGCCATCAGCAGGATCGAGATGAATGTTGTAGCGGGTGCCGCGAATGTGCCAGTCGACCACCTCAGCCAGGGCAGGAAAAAGCTCTGCTAACAATTCGAGATCCCCAGTAGCTTCGACATAGGCGCGAATAGCTTCAAAGTACCAGAGAGTTGCATCGACTGTGTTGTAGCCGGGTGCTTCGTTAGTTTCGGGAAAAGTGTTGAACAGCATACCCTGACTGAGGTAGCGAGCAAAAGTCAGGAGAATGGGCCGGGCAATCTCTGCTCGCCCGGTCGCCAGCGCGATCCCCGGCAGCGCAATCATCGTGTCTCGACCCCAGTCCCCAAACCAGGGATATCCAGCGATGATAGTTTTCCCAACGGTTGGTTCGTCTGTTTTCTCATTTACCAAAACTCGATCTACAACAAACTGATCGGCGGCGAGAACGAGCTGTTGAACCCAGGGCGGTGAGCTGTCGCTTGGTAAGCTTGCCTGCTGGATAAGATCTTTTTCGTACTGGGTTCTAGTCGCTAAAGCGGCTTGTCCGTCTGGATTCGGATCAGGTTGAGTACTGGCGACCAGAGTTAGCGTTTCGCCCGGTTGTAAAGAAGTGCGCAAAGTCGCCGCGTGAAAGTTGTCGTCTAGCGGATTCAGTCCGCGATATTGTTCTGTAGTAAGAAGATAATGCTCATACCATTTGCTAGCGGGAACAAGCTGGCCTTTGTCACTGAGCAGATAAAACGGGGTAGCCTCCTCAAACGCCTGAACTTTCAGCCCTTTGGGATGAGTGCTGGTCTGAATTTTCCATACATCCCCTTCGCGGCTACTCTCAGTAACGCTGTGGTGGTCGCGGTAGTTGACAAGTGCTTTAATCGAGAGCGTTAGTGGGCTAGTTGCGCGGCAGAGCCGGTACTGAATGTAAGTGGTGTTTTCTCCAGGCTGCATCCAGATCTGTTTTTCGAGTAGGGCATCGGCGATCGCATAGCTCCAAACCGGCGTGGTGCCCTCTAAGCGAAAGCGTTCGAGATGTCGGTAGCCGTGGCCAGTGAGCCTGCCGCCTGCCCAGCGATCGCAGCTCAGGAAAACGTTTTCTGTTTGGTAAGTAACTGCTTCATCGAGCTTGGTAAGCATCAGGGTACGCCCTAAAGGCGGCTTCAGCGCCGCGATCAGTAGGCCGTGATAGCAGCGAGTCAGCGTCCCACAAATAGTGCCGCCCCCATAGCCACCAATGCCATTGGTAATCAGCCATTCACGTTGTTCTGACTGAGGCAGACTGCCACAGATATCGCGGCCAAAGTCTACAACACCCATTCCGTTCATAGTCGAAGGTTTCATTTCAAGCGCTCGATAGTTGATTGTCAGGGAGCAGATTGTGGCGGTTACAATGATAGCGCGAGACCCTATGTATCGCCGCCCTCGTTGCTAACTGCGATGTCAAAGTGCAAGACATTCTCACGCTTTCCTAATTCGCTGTACAGTGCGATCTCAGAGACGCTTATGAGTTCTTTCGTAGCAGCCAAACATTCTCTTTCGCCGCACATTTCCCCTTCAATTCTCCAGGGACGTTCGTGCTTGCAATTAAATCTAAATCATAACAATCTTCATAGTGCTGCCTCACTTCCTTGTCACTGATTGAAAAAGGAGGGCCTGCCATCAGGCTTTGGTCGTACTCATAGCAAATTAACAACTGCGGCGCTTTATCGGTAATCTTTGTTAGATGCGCTGTGTAGCGATCGCGCATTTCTTTTGGCAAGGCCACCAAAGCTGCTCTGTCATAGATTGCATCGACGGAGCCGAGCATTTGGCCAGATAAATCGAGTATATTCCCGACAAAAATGTCGACATTTTTTGCGCTGTAGTGACTGGTACTCCCCACTTTCGATACTTTGGGCTCCACCCCAAGTTCCTTAAATAGTTGTTCAATAGCTATCTCACTCAGCTCAGCGCCAGCAACACAATAGCCATGAGAAAGTAGCCAGCCAATATCGAGCGTTTTACCGCATAGTGGTAAAAATACACGACTACCTTCGGCTAATAAAAGCGCTTCAAAGTGTTGAACCAGCAGCGGGTTCGCTTCATTTTTGTGGAAAGCAATATTGTTCTCTTCCCACTTTTGCCGCCAAAAGCTCGCGTCCATAATAGCCTCTTTAGAAATTTTCTCGCATTCAATGATAAAGGGTGACAGCTCTTGCCGGAAAACTCGCTATTCTCCCGCCAACCAATACAGCATCTCTGCCTTCAACACCTTAATATCCCGATAAAACTCTTGCTTAACAAACTGCCCAATCGCATCGAAAGCGCTGAAAGAGCTATTAGCCTCCCACTGAATATCCTGAGCAATTGGCGTCGTGTGACTGCCCTTGATAATTCGGATTGTCGTTGTTTGCGGAAAGCGCTCGATCAGCACATCGCTCAGAGGGCGGGTTTGATCGATGGTGTCACTGCGAAACTTTACCAGCAGATTGTAAGGAGTCTCATACTGGCTAGCGATCAGCTCCAGGGTTTGCTCAGGGCTCGGCGTAAATTCTAACTGAGCATCTAGATTGAAGTCAGGCACGAACTGCTTGGCCTGTGCAAGCGCCTGTTCGAGCAGCGGAACCGATTTACGAGCCGGGTAGTTATTAAAGGAAACGAAAATATTGCCTGCTCGCTTGACGCTGTGAATAGTGCCGATGAGCAAATGCACCTTACAGCCCATGCTGTGCCCCAGTCCGTAAATCGGGAGGGACTGTAGCTCCGGGCGGCGCTTACAGAGAAACATCAGCCCCTGCTCAAAAGTGACCAGGGCTTCTTGAGCGATCGCCCCATGGTCAAACGTATTCACAAACGGCGTCGCGATCACCGCATAACCCTCCTGGTACAGCGCTTCTAGCAGCCAGCGATAGGTCAGGTGCGGAGCAGCCGCCACAAACGCCCCACCCAAAAAGTGAATAATCGCCCGAGGCTGCTCAGGAACCAGAAACCAATTGCCCGAAACTTCTTGCCAATACATAGAAATCGTCAAAAAATGAAGCAGTCACACCGCCTTATCTTAATGACTTTAGACTTCAACTTGCAGACTGAAATTGATATTGCGCCGAGGCAAACCGCTATGCTATATTCAAGAGCCTGGACGTATAGCTCAGTTGGTTAGAGCGCATCGTTGACATCGATGAGGTCCGCCGTTCGAGTCGGCGTACGTCCATTTTTAAGGTCTTTGGTGCTGTTCGGAAGCCCCGAAGAGAGGCTATTCGCGACTTAGTCAAAAAAGCTTTAGTCAAAGATGGGTGGCAAATCACGGCTGATCCCTACGTTATATCTTACGGTAAGCAGTCCTTAACCTGAAGATACTTGAATAACATGCGCCCTGAACCCATTCCCCCCACATCTGGTCAAGAATCCGTATGGGATTATCCTCGCCCGCCCCGAGTTGAAGACGTCACTAAGCACATTAGAATTATCTTCAACAATTTGCTAATTGCCGATACTCACCGCTCTAAGAGGGTTCTAGAAACCAGTCATCCGCCTAATTACTACATACCGTGGGATGACATCAAGCGGGAGTATCTCACCCCGACTGCCCACTCTACCTACTGTGAGTGGAAAGGACGGGCTAATTACTACAGGCTTCAGGTGGGCGATTGCCAGGCTATAAATGTTGCCTGGGACTATCCGGAGATTGTTCCCGCCTACGAAGAACTTAGAGGATACGTGGGATTCTATCCTGGCCCGATGGATGCTTGCTACGTCGATAGCGAGAAAGTGCAACCTCAAGCTGGCAGTTTTTATGCCGGGTGGATTACCCCCGACATTGTCGGCCCCTTCAAAGGTGGCCCTGGTTCCTGGGGGTGGTAAGCAGAACGGTCATCTCTTTTTTAAACTGTTTTTTTAGACTGTGATGAGATCAAAAGTCAGTGCAACCAGGCTCACCAATCCCATCAGGCCCAGTCCTCTACGAAAGTAGTTGACGCCTTCAAAGAGTTCCTGCCATGCCCAGGTAAACAAAGCGCCGAACGCAACTAAGCCTACAGCGGACTGAAGCCTGCCGCCCGACAGCACAAAGTGAAGGAGAGTTGCCGCTGCCCCAACCAGGACAGGTAGATTGGGCGGTTGAGCAATCACAATGTTGCCCTCACTGTCTCGAAAAGTGCGATCAAATAAGGTGGCTTCTTTTGCTTCTAGCGTCTGCTTTGTTTGAGATGACATCTGCTCTGCCTGGAGAATACAACTAGACCGATGCTAATGCCATCCAGCGCGATCGCATCTGTACCCGACGTTAGAATAATCAGGCTTATCCCCACGCACAGCTATACTTCCTGACAGTTATCCAGCACTGTCTCTAGCAACCCTGGAAAACGCTGCTCCAACTCTTCTCGCCGCAGTGAATTGAGGTGCTGAGTGCCCGATTTTGACGAATGAATCACCCCAGACTCTCGCAAGATCTTGAAGTGATGCGAGATCGTAGACTTTGCTAGTTTGCAGTTGAAGGCGTTGCAAGGTTGCTCTCCCTGTTTTGCCAATAGCTGAACAATCTCTAATCGGTTCGGGTCACCGAGGGCGTAGAGTACGCCCGTCAGCGTGATCTGGTCGGCTTTGGGATGATAGAGCGGTTTCATACTTGCATTATGACATATTTTCACGCTATAGTCTTCTTGTTCGATGTTTTTGAACTATAGAACTAACAGGAGATTTTCATGTCTGTTGCTACCCTCAGCTCACCTACAGCAGCCCTTTTTCAGCCACTTACGCTGGGCGCGATCGCTATCCCTAATCGCGTCATCATGGCTCCTCTAACCCGTGGACGTGCCGGGACATCTCGCATACCTAACGACCTGATGGTGGAGTACTACACTCAGCGAGCCGGGGCTGGGCTGATCATTTCTGAAGCCACTCAAATTTCGCACCAGGCAACGGGTTGGGCGCAGTCTCCGGGTATTGATACGCCTGAGCAGGTAGCGGGTTGGCAAAAAATCACTGAAGCAGTCCACCAGCAGGGCGGAAAAATTGTTTTGCAGCTCTGGCACACCGGGCGGGCTTCTCATCCCGACTTTCAGCCTGAAGGGGCGCTGCCGGTGTCGGCTTCTGCCATTCGCCCTGAGGGAGAAGCGCATACCCCGCAAGGCAAAAAGCCCTACGTGACGCCTCGCGCCTTAACCCCGGAAGAGATTCCAGGCGTGGTAGCGCAATATGCGGCGGCAACTCGCAATGCGAAAGCAGCCGGGTTTGATGGGGTCGAAGTGCATGGTGCCAACGGTTATTTGATCGATCAGTTTCTGCGGGATGGCTCAAATCAGCGCACTGATGCCTACGGGGGCAGCATTGAAAATCGGGCGCGGTTCTTAATGGAAGTTACAGAGGCAGTAGTAGCAGAATGGAGCAGCGATCGCGTCGGAGTCCGTCTGTCTCCCTACACGCCTTACAACGATATGAGAGACAGCGATCCGATTGCCACATTCACCTATGCGGCGACAGCGTTGAATCGGCTGGATTTGGCCTATCTCCATATTATGGAACCCCTACCGGGTCACTTTTTAGGCGTAGAAGGCGTTGAACGTGCCGCTCCTCACATGCGCCGAGAATTTGAGGGCGCAATTATCCTGAATGGGGGTTACGACGCGCAAACTGGGGCAGAAGCGATTCAGAATGGCGAAGCAGAGGCGATCGCCTACGGCGTCCCGTTTATTGCTAACCCGGACTTGGTCAAGCGGTTCAAACAAGACGCTCCTTTGAATGAAGCCAACCCTGACACTTTCTACACGCATGACCCCGAGGGCTACGTCGACTATCCGCCTTTGGCAGCTTAACGACACCCGCTCGTCGGATGCACAACGCCAAAAGCAGCGGTGAAAGAAACCAAAGGTTTTCTGAAGGGCTCAAATAGATGTAATTCTGTATCTAAATATACTGAAAGTTACATTTGTCTTCTTTTTTGCCTAGAATAGGTATAGATAGCGACTACCTGGGAGCCCGTTAAGATGACCTTTTCGACCAATTTCAACTCTACCTACCAGACCACTCATCAAACCCACCTGCTCGCGCTGCTCACCCACCGTTTGGAGGTGGCCAAAGCCCATCAAAATCAGCAGCTAGTTGCAGCGCTAGAAAAGGAATATACCCAGCTCACCTCCCGGTATGAACCGGCTACCACAAGCACTTGGTTGCAGGGGCTATGGCTGAACTTCGCTGCAACCCTCAGCGACTGGACTAAAGTTCATATCGAGCGAACGGTCAACGCCGCAGGCAAGCCTAGCTGGTACGCTTACAATCCTCAGGCCGGTCAGGCCATTTGCACGGACTCCGAGGGTGAAATGCAGCAGTGGGTTAAAACCAGCTACTGGGGCAGATAAGCACCGGCTAAAAGAGGAAATAGCGCTGGGCCATCGGCAGTACGTCTGCTGGTTCGCAGGTGAGCAACTTGCCGTCTACCCGGACTTCGAAGGTCTCGGGCTTCACCTCAATATTGGGCGTGAGGCTATTCAGCTTGAGATCTGACTTTTTCACTTGGCGCGTGTTGAAGACCGGGCGTAACCGCCGCGCATCTAACCCAAGTTGACTGGCAATGTCGCGATCCATTGCCGCCTGGGAGACAAACGTGTAGGCCGTGCTGCCTAGCGTCTTTCCATAGCTGCCAAACATGGGTCGCATATGCACTGGCCCCGGCGTCGAAATGCTGGCATTGGCATCGCCCATTTGCGCCCAGGCAATGAAGCCGCCCTTCAGCACGATATCTGGCTTCACCCCAAAGAAAGCAGGATTCCAAAGGCACAGGTCAGCGAGCTTGCCTTCTTCTACTGACCCAATGCAGTGCGATATACCGTGGGCCAACGCTGGGTTGATCGTGTACTTAGCGACGTAGCGCTTCGCCCGAAAATTGTCGTGCGTTTCACTCATATTTTCAGGGTCGGGCAACAGGCCCTTTTGCACTTTCATTTTGTGCGCGGTCTGCCAGGTGCGGGTGATCACTTCGCCCACTCGCCCCATTGCCTGCGAGTCGGAGGCGATAATACTCATCGCGCCCATATCGTGCAGTAAGTCTTCAGCAGCAATGGTTTCCCGGCGAATGCGAGACTCGGCAAACTTCACATCTTCAGGAATGTTTTTGTCCAGGTGATGACACACCATCAGCATGTCTTTGTGTTCGTCGAAAGTGTTAATTGTATAGGGGCGGGTGGGGTTTGTTGAAGCAGGTAAAACATTGTTGTAGCTGCACACGGTGAGAATGTCAGGAGAGTGTCCGCCGCCTGCGCCCTCGGTGTGAAAGGTATGGATGACCCGGTCTTTAAAGGCAGCAACAGAAGTTTCAACAAATCCCGCTTCGTTCAGTGAATCGGTGTGAATGGCGACTTGTACATCGTAGTTATCAGCGACCGCAAGGCAGGTGTCGATGGCGGCAGCAGTGGTGCCCCAATCTTCATGTAGCTTTAGGCCCATTGCGCCTGCCTGTACCTGTGCGATCAGCTCGTCCGGCTGGCTGGAATTGCCTTTGCCCATAAATCCCAAGTTCACGGGAAAGGCTTCTGCCGCTTCCAACATGCGGTGAATGTTCCACGCGCCGGGGGTGCAGGTGGTGGCGAGGGTGCCTGTGGCTGGGCCAGTACCGCCGCCGAGCATGGTGGTAACGCCAGATGCGATCGCCACCTCAATCTGCTGCGGGCAAATAAAGTGAATATGCGAATCAATCGCCCCTGCCGTCAGGATCTTACCCTCGCCCGCAATAATCTCCGTACTGGGGCCAATGATGATGTCAATATCGTTTTGCGTATAGGGATTGCCCGCTTTGCCCAGCTTGACGATATTGCCGTCTTTGATCCCTACATCGGCCTTGACTACACCCCACCAGTCGAGGATTAGCGCGTTGGTAATCACCAGATCTACCGCGCCATTTTCTCGGGAAATTGGCGATTGCCCCATGCCATCGCGAATGACCTTACCGCCGCCAAACTTTACTTCGTCGCCGTAGTAGGTGCCGCCGTAGGTCGTGAGGTCTTGTTCGACTTCGATAAACAGGTCGGTGTCGGCTAAACGGAGGCGATCGCCCACCGTTGGCCCAAAAGTATCCGCGTAGTCTCGGCGGCTAATATAATTGCTCATCGCTTATCAGTAGCGTATATGTAGAGATAATAGGTTAGTTTCGGGCTTTTACAGAAAGCGAATTGAGAATATAGAGCCGGTATGAAGCTTGGGTAAGCTAAAGCCGACATCTTCATTCTTTCAATAGAGCTTTATGGCAGCGGTTATTAGCACGGCTCTCCCGGGTTACCACATCCTTGAAACCCTTCAAGACGGCGACGCTACAGTCGTTTATCGGGCTCAGCGCCAGTGTGACCAGCGACCGGTGATCATCAAGCTGCTGAAAGCAGACTATCCGCCAGTGGAACTGATTACCCGGCTCAAGCAGGAATACCGCATTCCTCAGCGTCTTGACCATCCGGGCATTGTGCCAGCGCTGAGCCTGGAAAACCACCAGAATCATTTTGCCTTGGTGCTAGAAGACTTTGGCGGTAGCTCGCTCAAGCACCAACTGCAATCGGGGCCGCTATCGCTGGCGATGTTTTTGCCAATGGCGATTCATCTGGCTGATATTTTGGCGGTGATGCACCGTCAGGGGGTGATTCACAAAGACATCAAGCCCTCCAATATTATTGTCAATCCGCTGACACAGCAGGTCAAGCTGACAGACTTTGGCATTGCCTCCCAGCTTTCTCAGGAAGTCGCCAAGCTCGATCCGCCCGATTCACTGGAAGGGACACTGCTGTACATGTCGCCTGAGCAAACGGGGCGAATGAATCGGGCCATTGACTATCGCAGCGATTACTACAGCCTGGGCGTGACCTTTTACGAGATGCTGACAGGAGTGCTGCCGTTTACCGGTTCAGATCCTTTGGAAGTGATTCACGGTCACATTGCTAAGCTGCCGCCCTCACCTGCTCAGGTGAACCCCGATGTGCCTGAAGCGGTGGCCAGTGTGGTGATGAAGCTATTGGCAAAAACAGCAGAGGAACGCTACCAAACAGCAGCCGGGCTCAAGGCCGATCTGAAGCGATGCCTGCACCAGTGGCAGCGCGAGGGCAGAATTGAACCATTTGTGCCGGGGGCTTTAGATGCGGCCAGTCAACTTTTGCTCTCCCAGCGGCTGTATGGCCGTCAGCATGAGGTCGCGACGCTGATGGCAGCCTTTGACCGGGTCTGTCAGGGGACGGCTGAAATGGTGCTGGTGAGTGGCTATTCGGGAATTGGCAAATCGTCGCTGGTCTCGGAAATTCACCAGCCGATTACCCGTCAGCGCGGATATTTTATTGCCGGAAAGTTTGATCAGCTCAATCGCAGCGTGCCCTACTCGGCGCTGATTCAGGCATTTGGGCAGTTGGTGGAGCAGGTGCTGGCGGAGCCGAGCGATCGCCTCAAAGCCTTGCAGGAGAAGCTGTCTGTGGCACTCGCGCATCAGGCCCAGGTACTGACTGAAGTGGTGCCAGAAATTGAGGCGCTGATTGGCCCTCAGCCAGCGGTGGCGGAGTTGCCTGCGGCTAAAGCCCAAGCCCGGTTCGGCCAGGTGCTCCAGGCGTTTATCCAGGTATTTGCTCAGCCCGCCCAGCCGCTGGTGCTTTTTGTCGACAATTTGCAGTGGGCTGACCTGGCTTCGTTGCAGGTATTGCAGCGGCTGATGACCAGCGGCGAGCAGGGGAACCTGCTGGTGATTGGCGCTTATCGAGATAATGAAGTTAGCCCGGCTCATCCGCTGATGACAGTGGTAGAAAAGATCGCTGATGTCGGCCTGCCGATGACTCAGCTAGCCTTGCAGCCGCTGAGGTTTGAGCATGTGCAGGATTGGATTGGAGACACGCTGAATCAGGCTGATCGCGCAAACGAACCGCTAATAGCGCTGGCTAATTTGCTGTTTAGTAAGTCGCAAGGCAATCCCTTCTTTCTGACCCAGCTACTAAAAACGCTGCACACTCAGGAATTGATCTACTTCGACTTTGACCAGCAGCGCTGGCAGTGGGATTTAGAGCGCATTCAGGCGGTTGGTATTACCGATCAGAGCGTTGTCGATCTGGTGGCTAGCAACATTCGACAGATGCCCGAGGAGACTCAGGCGCTGCTGAAGCTAGCCGCTTGCATTGGCAATCGGTTTAGTTTGACTGTGCTGGCGGTAATTTCGCGGCGATCAGCCGGTCGCACTGCCAAAGATCTGTGGGCCGCGCTACAGTCGGGGCTGGTGCTGCCCATCAGCAAAAACTACCAGATGGCGCTGATCGCTGACGAGTCGGCGGATGAAGCGCTAGACCTGCAAACGCATCCGGTGAGCTACAAGTTTCTCCATGACCGGGTGCAGCAGGCGGCTTATTCGCTGATTCCCGACGACCAAAAGCAGGTCACTCATCTCAATATTGGTCGGCTGTTACAGCAGGTAGATACCGCCGCAGAGCGATCGCTCGATGTGGTCAATCAGCTCAACCGGGGAATGGCGCTGATCGCTGACCCTACCGAGCGGCTGGCCCTGGCCCGGCTGAATTTAGCCGCCGGACAGCGAGCCCGTAAGGCGCTGGCCTATGCGATCGCCGGAGAGTGTTTGCAGTACGGCCTGACGCTGGTCGGTGATAGCGGCTGGCAGCAGGACTATGCGCTCACCCTAGCGCTGCACGAAGCGGCGACGGTAGCCGCCTTTCTCAATACGCAGTTTGAACAGGCTCAGGCACTGTCTGAAACTGCCCTACAGCACGCCCAAACGGTGCTGGACAGGGTGAAAATTTACGACCTGCAAGTACAGTCCTATTTGGCCCAAAACCAGATGCCCGAGGCGATCTCCCAAGCCCGACAGGTGCTAGACCTGTTAGCGGTTCCACTCAGTAGCGAACTGCCCGCTGGGCTGAACCCCAAGGACTTGCTGACCTCACCTGAGCTGAGCGATCCCTACAAATTAGCCGCGCTGCGAGTGCTCTCATCGGTGGTCGATGCGGCGGCGGGGACACCGGAGATATTTCAGCAAATTGTGATCACGCTGGTACGGCTGTGTGTGGAGTATGGCAACTCTCGCTACAGCGCCTATGCCTACGGAGCCTATAGCTGGCTACTGTGCGGCAGCTTAGCCCAACCGGCACTGGGCTATGAGTTTGGTCAGCTTTCTATCGCCCTGCTAACCCGCTATGACCCTAGCGACCTGGACTGCAAAGTGGGCGAAATCTTCAACGCCTTTGTTTGCCACTGGCGCGAACCGTTGCGCAAAACGCTTCAGCCGCTGCAAGATGACGTGCAGAATTGCCTGGAAGTCGGCAATCAGGACTATGCCTGCTTTGCCGCTATGCACTACGCCTGCACGGTGTTCTTAGCGGGTGAACCGCTCACTAAAGTCGCTCAGCAGCAGCAAATTTATGCAGATATGAGCGCTGGTATGCAGCGCAGCCTACAGCTTACCTACACGCAGGTGTGGCAGCAGCTCACGGCTAACTTGCAGGGCGCAGAGCAGCCAACTCATTTGATTGGTGACTATTTTGATGAATCGATCACACTGCCCCAGCTAATCGCTGAAAACGGCAGCTTCTCCATTTTTGCGGTGAGCGTGGCCAAGCTGTTGCTGGCGGTTTTGTTCCGGGATTATGAAGCGGCGATCGCCCATGCTCAGCTAGCCCAGCAGCATGAAATCAAAACCGGACTGCCTACCACCGCCGTCTTCAACTTTTATAGCTCGCTGGCGATTTTGGGCTACTGTAGCTGCCTGGTACCGAGCGATCGCCTCCCCTATTTGGAGCAGGTGAGCGCGCAACAGCTTCAGCTTCAGCAGTGGGCCAAGCTTGCCCCCAGCAACTATCAGCATAAATGCGCCCTGGTCGCCGCCGAGTTTGCTCGCATTACTGGTGACTACCTGGTGGCAATGGAGCTATATGACCAGGCAATTGAAGGCGCTAATCGGCATGACTACCTGATCGATGAGGCCCTGGCCTACGAGCTAGCCAGCGAATTTTATCAGGGGCTGAAGCGCTACGAAATTGCCCGTAGCTACGTGATTAACGCCTATTACCGATACGTGCAGTGGGATGCTCAGGCCAAAGTCAGCGAACTGGAAAACCGCTACCCCGACCTGCTGCTCGGCCTCGGTGCAGGAGAAGCCGCCGTTGATCGCACCCATGCCCGCTCTCTCACCCATTCTGCTGGGCTCAGCACGACGCGATCATCTTCCTCCCGGCGGGGCTACCGAGATTTGGATCTTAAGACCATTCTCAAATCAGCTCAGGCATTGTCCGGTGAAATTGTTTTAGCGAAGCTGTTGCCTAAGCTAGTGACAATCACTATCGAAAGTATGGGAGCGCAGCGAGGAGAGTTTTTGAGCAGTCAGGAAGGGCACTGGCAGCGGGAAGCAAGCGGTTGCCTGACGCCAGAAGGGGTGCAAACGGTGGCCGTACCCAGGCTGGCAGGGGATGAAGATCTGCCGCTTCAGGTGTTGCACTACGTCGAGCGCATCGGACGGCCCTTACTGCTCGACAACCTCTCTTTAGATGCCCGCTTTAATCGAGATCCCTACGTCCTAGAGCAGCAGCCCAAATCGGTGCTGTGTTTTCCCATTTTGCGTCGTCAGCAGCGGCTGGGACTGCTCTATTTGGAGAATAATTTGGCCACTGGCGCTTTTCCGCGCGATCGCCTGGAACTGCTGAAAATACTCGCCTCTCAAATTGCTATTTCCATTGACAATGCCTGTCTGTATCAGGAGGCTCAGGGCACTATTCAGCAGCTTCAGCAAGCCCAGCTACAGATTGTACAGGCTGAGAAAATGTCGGCTTTAGGCAACCTGGTCGCGGGCGTAGCGCATGAAATCAACAACCCAGTGGGATTTTTGGCCGGTAACTTAAAGCCTGCCAAAGACTATGTGCAAGATATTTTCGCCCTGTTGGATCTATACCGCAGCGAATATCCCACTCCCTCTGACAAAATCCAGGCAGAAATTGAGACGGTTGATTTGGAATTTGTGCAGGAAGACTTGCCCAAACTGCTCGATTCTATGAAGCTTGGGGTAGATCGCATTCGCAATATCAGCACCAGCCTGCGCACCTTTTCACGCGCCGATACCGATCAAAAAGTGCTGTTTAATGTGACCGAAGGGTTGGACAGCACGGTGCTGATTCTGCGGCATCGGCTCCGGGCTAACGATGAGCGCCCCGAGATTGAAGTGGTGACTGACTATGGCGATGTTCCGGCGATCACCTGTTTCCCCGGCCAGCTCAACCAGGTCTTTATGAACCTGTTGGCCAACGCCATTGACGCGCTAGAAGAGGGTAACCGCAACCATAGCCTGGCAGATCTCAAGGCGAACCCGAATCGGATTACGATTGCGCTGACCAGCGCCGATCAGCAGTCCGTACAGATTCAGATTGCCGATAACGGGTTAGGGATGCCAGCCGATGTGCGATCGCGGATTTTCGATCATTTATTTACCACCAAAGCCGTTGGGAAAGGGACGGGGCTAGGGTTGGCGATCGCCCGTCAAATTATCGTTGAAAAGCACCACGGTACCATCACAGTCGACTCTACACCGGGCCAAGGCACCACCTTCACCCTACAGCTTCCAATCAAAGAACTCTCGTAAGTAAGTCGCTCAGATTATTGATGATTAGCTGACAGCGTAATGGGTAAATTGTCGCTTGAATACAGAGTGAAACCCCAACACGATGTCTGAATTGGGTACGCCCATTTCTGTTAGCTTTGCTGCGATGGCTTCTTCGGTACCGTTATATTGCAGCCAGACTTTACCCGCTCGAATGTCAAAATGCATCACGGGGCCAAATACTCGCTTGCTGCCCTGCCAGCCGACATAGTTAAGCTGGTAGTGATCATGCGTTTCATCAAAGATTAGCTGTGTCTCAACTTCGTCATCCGTAGCGGCTGAAAGCTGGGCTTGGTCAGTCAAAACTTGCTTAACGATTTGGCGGTAGTGGCTTAGCTTATCCATTGCATAATCTCCTTCGCTTTCTGAGCGGGTTTATATCATGACGAAGGGGGCGATCGCTCAGCAAATCCCCACCCCCGATCTCAGCGTAGACCATCCCTTCATCCACAAGCACCTGGGCGTTTGAGTGGTAGCACTGAAGATAAGGAACTAACGCTCATAACGTACAAATGTATCAGAGAGCCTGGCTTCATATTGGGCATTCTGGGCAAACAACGGATTAGTTCAGGCCAAATAACGCGTCAAAACGACATTTCTTCAACCGAGTGAGGCTAAAATGCAGAATCTTCAACGGCAATTCAGCCAGCTACTGTTCAATAAAATATCTATCGCCAGCCTGGTTATTCTACTGCCGGTTCATCTGTACTTAGCCAAAATCTCAGGTATTTTCGCCTTTGATGACGGCACTGCCGTGATTTGGCCCTCTAGCGGAATATTTCTGGCAGCTATGCTGCTATTGGGTCACAGGGTTTGGCTACCCATTTTCATCGCCGACTGGATCGCGGGCGAAACGCTTTACTACCACTCTCTCCCGGTCAGTTTTTCCATTGCTGCTATCGACACGATTGAAGTCATCTGCGTCAGTCTGTTGATTTTGCACTTTTCAAAACGCAAGTATCCTTTTGGTCAAATCTCTAGCACTTTAAAGTATTTACTCCTATTGCCCTCTGTGCCGATGCTGACTGCCGGACTGGCGATCGCTACGCTCTGCCTCTCTGGCGTTAGTCCCTGGGCAGATTTTTGGCCAGCGTATAGAGTTTGGCTATGTGTGATTCTCACTGGCGAAGTTGTGATTACGCCTTTTATTCTCTGCACCTGGCACTCTGTCAAATCAAGGCACTGGAAGCTGCCAGCCTCTCAGCTTGCGGAGTTGGGCATCGCCTTCGGGCTGCTTGTTCTAATCGGGCTAACGGCTTTTGCAGATGCTGTACCGATTGAATATGTGCTAATTCTGCCCCTGACCTGGGCGGCCATTCGCTTTGGCCCCCGCGAGGCGTCTTTTTTTGCGCTGGTGATGAGCGCGATTGCTATTTACCAAACGCTGCACGGCTACGGCTCTTTTGCGCAAGAGGAAGTTGCCTCAGCGGCGGTGCTGCTCCAGTCATTTGTAGTCTCTTTAACTGTGGCCGCGCTGATTTTATCGGCTGCTATTCAAGAAAACCAGCAGGCCAATCGCAATCTCCGGCAGGCTAATGATGCGCTCGAAAGCCGAGTAGAAGAGCGAACCGAAAAATTAAGTGAGGCTCTACGGGATCTGACCCAAGCGCAGTCTCACCTCGTTCAGCAAGAAAAAATGTCAGGTCTCGGTCAAATGGTGGCAGGCGTCGCCCATGAGATCAACAATCCAGTGAACTTTATTCACGGCAATCTTCAGCATATTGGAGCCTACACCCGCGACCTTCTCATCTTCTTGCAGCTTTATGAAACGCACTATCCCAATCCTCACAAAGAGATTCGAGAAATGGCCGAAGTGCTGGACATTGGCTTTGTGAAAGAGGATTTGGAGAAAACCTTCAACTCCATGCAAATGGGGACTAATCGGATTCGAGAGATTGTGCTATCGCTGCGCAACTTCTCTCGGCTGGACGAGGCTGATTCTAAACCGGTAGATATTCATGAAGGCATCGAAAGTACGCTAGTGATACTGGCCCACCGACTCAAGGCTTCGTCTGAGCGCCCCACTATTGAGGTTGTCAGAGACTTTGGCAAGCTGCCGCCAGTTGAATGCTACGCCAGTCAGCTCAACCAGGTCTTTATGAATATTTTGGTGAATAGCATTGATGCGCTTGAAACCGAGCGAGCAGACCACCCAAATCTCGAAAAGAAACCGCAGATTATACTGCGCACCGAAGCTCGCGCTGACAGCGTTGTCATTAGCATTGCCGACAATGGCATAGGAATTCCGCCAGCAGTGAAAAATCGCATCTTCGATCCGTTTTTTACTACTAAGGCGGTGGGCAAAGGCACCGGTATGGGCATGGCCATTAGCTACCAGATCATCACTGAAAAGCACAATGGCAAAATCGAGTGTTTCTCCGATGAAGGAGTAGGGACAGAATTTATCATCGAAATTCCGCTACGCCTGAAGGATTAAGGGAGCGATCGCTCACAGTCGGGCAGATAAGAAATTGTGATCACGATTTACCCTACCGGTGCGTATGACCTTTGAAGATTATGTCTTCTGACGGATTTCAAGTAGACAGGCTGTAAACCGCGTTAACTGCGCTATTACAGGGGGAATGCTTAACAATAGTTAATTTTCAGGAGCCCCCTAACTGATGACGAATAGTCCAGCCTCGCTTGCCGAACAGTTCGACGGCCCTCAATCAGAGGAATTAGCGGGGGAACTACAAAAGCAGTCTCAGATCGCAGCCGTGCCAAAAGCGCAAGCAGACAGCAGGAACCAAGCGCTAGCCTATCAAAAGGCAATGATTAACATCGCTAACCGGATTCGGCGATCGCTCGATTTGTCAGAAATTTGTGAAACCGCAGTTCAAGAAATGCGCCATTTGCTCAAAGCAGATAGAGTCGCTATCTATCGCTTTAACGCCGACTGGAGTGGCAGTTTTGTCTTTGAGTCTGTTGGTTTTCAGTGGGTATCTCTCCTCGAAGCGCAAAAACACAGCGAACTCATCAGCAAAAACGTCAGCGACTGTAGCGTCAGATCGCTCGATACCGGCAAAGCCGATACTCACTTACAGGTCACCGACGGCGGGTCGTTTGTTCAAGGAGAAATTTTCAGGGTCTGCGCAGATGTCCAAAATGCTGGCTTTAGCGACTGCTACACAGAAGTGCTAGGCAGCTATCAGGCCCGCTCCTACGCCATTATCGCCATCTATCTGGACAGACAGCTTTGGGGACTCTTCGCCGCCTATCAAAATTCTGGCCCCCGGCAGTGGTTAGAAGATGAAGTTCAGCAGTTAGTTCAAGTCGCTGAGCAGATCGGCATCGCCCTCAAGCAGGCAGAATACGTCCGTATGGTTCAAGCCCAATCGACTGAACTCAGGCAAACCCTCAAAAAGCTACAGCAGTCGCAGGCCCATCTGGTTCAAAGTGAAAAAATGGCCAGCCTGGGCCAGTTAGTCGCTGGCATTGCCCACGAAATTAATAATCCAATCAACTTTATCTCTGCAAACCTATCTTATGTGGGTGACTACGTTGCTGATTTGCTCAGGCTGACACAACTAACCCGTCAGCCCGGTGCAGCAACAGGCAGTACAGCTTCGCAAAAACAAGCCGACGACATTGACATTGATTTCATTCTCGACGACCTGCCTAAAACGCTCGCTTCGATGCAGACAGGGACTGACCGCATTCGCAACATTGTCTTATCTCTTCGCAATTTCTCCCGGCTAAACGAGAAAGGCACCAAGATAACCGATCTCCACGAAGGGCTTGAAAGCACTTTGCTGGTGCTAAGTCACCGATTGGAGGCCAATAACGGTCATCCTCAAATAGCTGTGATTAAAAACTACGGCGACCTCTTACCGATAGAGTGCGATCCCGCTCAGATTAACCAGGTGATTCTCAATCTCTTAACCAATGCCATATATGCTCTCAAAGAAGCCTGCCGCATCGGTCTATTAGCTGCTGAAGAGAGCGATCACCGCCAGTCTCCTCAGCTTTGGATCACCACTCAGATGAACGATCCCAATCAAGCTGAAATCCGCATTCGAGATAACGGGATTGGCATAGAAGCAGCCAACCAATCAAAAGTGTTTGATTATTTCTTTACAACCAAACCGGTGGGCGAAGGCACTGGCTTAGGGCTAGCGATCGCCAGACAGATCGTTGAAGACAATCACGGCGGTACCCTTAGCCTGGTGGCAAACCAGGAGCAAGGCGTAGAATTTATCGTTCGCTTACCGGTCACGCTCCCACGCTCATCAAGCGTCTGAGTCATGCCGCCATGGTTGCTGATATTTACATGGCTTAATAGGATGGATAGAGGCGTATTTGGCAAATCAGAGATTTTATCGTTGCCAGCGCTTTCAATTTTTTAAGCTAGGTAGTTGTGACTTATATCAGTACCCGCCCGCCCCAGCAGAGCGAATTTTCTGCCTGGTTCTCAAACGTGCCCGCAGATTTGCTGGCCGGTGTCGTTGTCGCTCTGGCGCTCATTCCTGAGGCGATCGCCTTCTCCATCATCGCCGGGGTTGACCCGAAGGTGGGCTTGTACGCCTCCTTTACAATGGCGGTGACCATCGCCTTTTTGGGCGGCAGGCCGGGAATGATATCAGCCGCAACGGGCGCAATGGCGCTACTGATGGTCGAACTGGTGAAAAACTACGGCCTGGAATATCTGCTGGCCGCAACGTTGGTCACCGGCTTGCTACAGGTAATCTGGGGCTGTATGCGCATTGGCCGCATTATGAAGTACGTGCCGCGCGCGGTGTTGGTCGGCTTTGTCAACGCCCTGGCGATTTTAATTTTCAACGCTCAGCTTCCCCAGTTTGAAGGACAGGGGCTGCTAATGTACGGCATGGTCGCGGCGGGTTTGGCGATTATTTACGGTCTGCCCAGGCTCACAAAGCGGATTCCGGTGCTCAAATCAATTCCTTCGCCGCTGGTGGCGATTGTGGTGCTGACGGCGGTGACTATGACGACCGATATTACCTTGCCCACAGTGGGCGATATGGGAGAGTTGCCTTCGGCTTTTCCATTTTTCCGGTTGCCCAATGTGCCTTTTGATTTCGCCACGCTTGAAATTGTCTTACCGGTGGCGATCACGATGTCGGCAGTCGGCCTGCTGGAGTCGTTTTTAAACGCGTGGGTGGTGGTCGAAATTACCGATAACAAAACCGAAAAAAACCGGGAGGCCAGAGGTCAGGGCGTTGCGAAACAGGTAAACGGGCGGTTTGGCGGCATTGCAGGTTGTGGCATGATAG
>JBBQAC010000193.1:0-8910 GCA_038315915.1 Phormidesmidales cyanobacterium | reverse complement strand
CAAGGGCATCCAGCAGCGTGTCAATATCTCGGAACTCCTCTGAAGGTCGCCTCAGCAGGGCAATTCCCTCTCGCTCTAGCTTAGTGCCTGCCTGCACGATGTCGTGCTTTTCCTTTGCCGCTTTCTCAGCTTCCTGCGCCTGCCCTGCTTGCTGCGCTGCCTCAGCCGCCTGCCGCTGTGCAAGGCTTTGTTGTCGCTCTGCTGCCTGCGTTGTGAGAGCGGCGAGAGCGACTTTCGCTATTAGAAGAGGTAACGAGGCGTTGGCCATCGTCACTGAAGCTGCTGAAGTCGCCATCAAAGGCAGCGACCTCTAAGATGCTCTTGGCGGTTGTTCTGAGAGCCAACATGGGGCTAATAGCGGGATACTCATCAATGCCTACCCCTTGAAATGCTTTTGTATCCCGCTGCATCAGCGCTTGCAGACCGTCTCCCAGATCAAGGGCATCCAGCAGCGTGTCAATATCTCGGAACTCCTCTGAAGGTCGCCTCAGCAGGGCAATTCCCTCTCGCTCTAGCTTAGTGCCTGCCTGCACAATGTCTTGCTTTTCCTTTGCCGCTGTCTCAGCTGCCTGCGCCTGCCCTGCTTGCTGCGCTGCCTCAGTCGCCTGCCGCTGCGCAAGGCTCTGTTTTTGCTCTGCTGCCTGCGTTGCTGCCTGCGCTGCCTGCGTCTGTCCGCGTGCCTGCCGCGCCTGCACCGCTGCGGTTGCTATCTGTTGGTCAGCCGCCGCTACCTGCGCCGCCGATGTTTGCCGGATCTGCTCGCTCTCTGTCTTCGCTGCGGTTAAGCCAGCCTGGGCACTTTCCTTGTCTTGCTCTGCTGCTTGCCCATCTGCTTCGGCTTGCTCTCTGGCGAGCTGAACTTTATCTAGCTCACTATTAGCGGTTTCTATTCGCTGTTCGGCCTCTGCTTTCTGTTCCCTGGCCGAAGCGTTTATCTGTAGGGCACTGCCTCCCGCAATCGTAGCTAGCACAATAGCCCCTAATAAAATTCCCGAGCCAATTCGCAATCGCCGATTCGCTGCGCTGATTCGTTCGGTAGCTTCCCGGTTCGCTTCCCCCAGCGTCTGGTTCGCCTGCGCCAGCGTCTGCCGCGCTTCCTCGGTTTCTTCGGTTACCAGTTCCTGACTCGCCGCCAAAAACGCATAGTCCTCAGGTGGCAGATCTTTATCTTCTGACCAATGCTTCGCCTCACTCAGCGCCTCGCCTCGCAGCAGCCGAGACTTATCTTGCCGGTTAGACCCTAGCCAGGCGCTGATTGCGATTGAGTAAGGCCGCAAATTCGCCAGCGTCTGCACAGCCCAAGCCGGGTTAAAAATAGCCGCATAGATCGGGTTATACACATATAGCTGCCGGTTGCGCTCTACCACCGCCCCCGACAGACGCAGCTCAATATGCGCCGGGTTCGTCATATCTACCGGCAGACCGTCTTCCTGCAAAATCTGCTGATACAGACTAATCCGCCGCGCCGCCTTTTGCTCATCTCGCAGCAATCGGTCTCGAATCGTCCGCAAATGCTCCGGCTCATCATTCGACTCCCAATTGGAAATCACCTGATCCCGCACCAGCCGCTCAACCCAAGCCTTGGGATCATCGACCGTCACCGACTCCCGCCGCGCCACCAGGTAGCAAATCTTCTGCGTTAAAAAAGGCTGTCCGCCCGTCCAGTGCAAAATCTCTCGCAGCACCGCGTCTGGCTGCGTCACGGCTGCTGCTAGCCCCGTTACCAGAGGCTGCGCCTCTTCGTAGGTGAATCCGGTGAGCGCGATCGCCTTCCCCACATTAAACGGCGTACTCCGCTTATCCTCAATCAAATCCGACGGCGTCGCCACCCCCAGCAGCGCAAACGACAGCCGCTGATACTTCGGGATATCTGCCCGCTTGTTATAGCACTCACGAATCACCGCAAAAAAGCCATTCACCTTAAACGGCAAACTCAAAATCCGGTCAATCTCGTCAATGAATATCACCAGCGGCCCCGGCACCAGCCGCAGCAGCACCTCATCGACAAACTTACTAAACCGGTTCACCAGCGACAGATGCCGGTATTGCTCCCACCAGGCATAGTCATCAAAATCTAGCCCCAAATCGCTGACAATACTGTCAATCACCCCCGCATACCACTGCTCAGCCGTCATCTCCTCCTCAATAATGTCCGTCATCTGAATCGCAACGCAGGCCACCCCCTCCGCCTGTAGCCGCGCCATCGCCCGCACCCGCAGGCTCGACTTGCCCATTTGCCGCGAATTCAGCACATAGCAAAACTCTCCCGTCTTCAGCCCGTCATACAGGTCAATATCCGCCCTACGACTAACGTAGGTGGGAGAATTGAGATGGAGGCTACCGCCAATTTGGTATGTGTAGGGAGAAGACATGATGGTATGGGGGGTGAATAGCGATGCCTGAGCGCAGTCGTAGCCAGAGCAGAAAAATAGACCAGAGCAAAATCAAAAAGAGGGAGGAGAATTGAATAACTCACCTGATTTTCACTTATTCCCGTCGCCCTCACCCCAACCCTCTCCCGGCAGGAGAGGGAGCCGGATTCAAAGTCCTTCTCCCTCGGGAGAAGGATTTAGGATGAGGGCCTCGATATCTGCATGTCGAACGGATTATTTAACCCCTCAATTCAGAGCTAAAAACCACCTCCCATTTTCAACCGCTGCTGAAAATACTGCCGATACAAATTACACAGCGGCATCGCTGCATTTTGCTGCAATTTGATCAGGCCCATACTGCGTAGCTGAAACGCTGCGTCACCAATTGCCACTGGCTCAGCGCTGTTAATCACCTGCTCAATAGCGCTGATGAGGTCATCGCTATTGAGCAAGTTCCTGAGATGTCGGCGCAAATGATCGGCAAAAGGGCCTTCTTCGGTAGGCGCAACCTCCAGCAACTGCGCCAGCGTACTGCGCCCTCGGGCAATCTCATACAGCGCAACTCGCACCAAGTAGGGATGCCCGCCCAGCATCGTCATCAGCTCATCAATCTCCTTTTCTACCAGGCTCAGCCCATGCTGCTCAGCCAACCTCCCAATCTGCGCCGATGTAAACTCCGCCAGATCAATCGGCACACCCACATTAAACGGCGACTGGTGCATATCCAGCGGAATATAGACCTCACGCGAATGCACAATCACCAGCCGCAGCCCCTGCCAAACCGACTGATTTTTACCCCGCTCATGCCAGGTTCGCAGCAGCGCAAAAAAGTCCTGAGCAATGCCCAAGTGCTGAAAAATCAGATCTACCTCATCGAGCCCCAGCACCAGCGACGTTTTAATCTCTGGCAGCACATACTTCTGAAAAAAGTTTGTACACTTACGCTTGCTGCCCAGATTGCCGCGCTCCCAGAAAGTTTCAACATCTAAGGGCAGATCCAACTCCTCGGCCACAATGCCACAGAACCACTGCAAGAATGAATCGAGGTTGCCAAAGATTTCACCATCGGCCTCCTGAAAGAAAATAGGCACGCTGCGATAGCCCTGCTCAGCGCCGTAGTTCAAAATTCGCGTCATCAGCGACGACTTACCCATCTGCCGCGCCGCTTTCACCCTGATCAGCGCCCCTGGCTTTACCACAGCCGCGTAGCAGTCGGTCTCAACGCGCGATCGCTCCACATAAAACGGCGAATTCAGCGGCACCTGCCCCTCCGGATTCTCCAAAATCACGCCGGTCGCTTCGGGCTCGCCTGCTGGGTCAACCGGTTCAACCGGTTCAGCCGTCGGTGTCGTGCTGCCCGACTGCCGCGCCATCAAAACCGGCGTCAGGCTCTCCACCACGTCTTCAAAATCAATCGCGCTACAGCCAAACCTATAGGCAATATCGTAAGCTCTGCCCGCCCCCAGCGCATCGTAAAAGCCGACCGCAAACTTAATGGCCGTGCGATCGCCCACCGCCTGATTCATCCCAATCACGCAGTTCACATGCTGATAAATCGCCGCCGCCTGCACCTCGGAATAGCAAGCATTCAGCAGCACACACTCAATCTGCCCGGCAAATAAGCCAAACAAATTTCCCAAGGCTTCACTGCCCGCAAGCTTGGCCTTGCCTTCAGCCGCATGGAGCACCAAGCCGTCGGCTCCAGTTCCGTGCCCCGAGAAATGGACGATGTGCGGCTCTATATCGAGGAGCGATCGCCGCAGCTCATCCGCATCTACCGCCCACCGGGTAACAATCTCAAAGCTATCTCGACCCCTAGAGCGCTCCAACCCCTGACGAATTTCCTTGGCCTCTTCGTCCAAACTCAGCCGACTCGTCGCCCTGGGATTCGCCGCTAAAAATAGGATCTTTTTGATCGCTTTTGCCATAAGTCAGGCCACTTTCGACAATTATTTAACTGTAAGTCTTTCCTGACAAGCTATCAGCTAATCAATCAGATTTTATGTGTTCTGTCCTCCAATCGGGCATGAGCGTTACTTTTTTTATCGACCAGCGGCCAATGAATCGCGTTTAACGCACTATGCTGTAAGCTGATATTGTTCCATCCGTCAATACGCTGCTGACTAAAGGGATGAAAATGAGAGAAGTCGTTGTTGTTCTGCACGATCCGAAGTAGTTAGAGATGTTCGAACGGGAGTCGGAATGTATTCGCCGCGTACTTGGAGAGACTGTTGTAGCGGTGCATCATATTGGCAGCACCGCTTTCCCGGCATCTATGCCAAGCCCATTATTGATCTACTGGTGGAAGTAGAAGACATTACCAGCGTAGATGAACAGAACGCTGAAAAGAGTGCACCCAAAGTAGCCCGGATATACTGATAGGAACTTCATGCCATTTCAGGGCCTGTTCAGCAGCAGCCCGGTTCATTATGCAGCAACTAAAATCGAGAATTGCGCTGCTCATCGACGCTGACAATGCCCCTGCCTTCAAAATTGAAGCCATCCTCTCTGAAATTGCCAAATATGGCGTTGCCAACGTCCGCAGAGCCTACGGCAACTGGAAGAACCCCAGCCTCAAAAGCTGGGAAGACTGCCTGCACGAATACGCCATCCGTCCCGTGCAGCAGTTTGACTATACCAAAGGCAAAAACGCCACCGATGCCGCCTTAATCATCGACGCGATGGATTTGCTATATCAGCAAAAGCTCGATGCCTTTGCGATTGTCTCTAGCGACTGCGACTTTACGCCATTGATTATGCGAGTGCTGACCAATGGCCTCAAGGTGTATGGCTTTGGCGAGAAAAAGACGCCGCTGCCGTTTGTCAGGGCCTGCTCAACCTTTTTGTATTTAGAGAATTTGGGTCAGGCCGTTGAGTGTGAGAGTACTAGCGTGGGGGCTGGCGCTTCTATAGGGGTGGCACCCGGCACTCGGAAAACAGGGGAGCAGCTTAAGCAGGACACTAAGCTGATGAATCTTTTGAGAGGCGCTGTGACCAATATTCAGGATGAAGATGGCTGGTCGCGGCTTTCGGCAGTCGGCGCTCACATTTCAAACCAGGCGTCTTTCGATTCGCGCAATTATGGCTATGCAAAGCTCAGTGGGCTGTTTGAAGCGATTGATGCGTTTGAAATTCATCGCAGAGACAAGATGATTTATGTGCGCAGCAAGCAAAAGGGCAAAGGCAAAAAACCAGCGTAGTTACAGGCTGAGCGACTGACGAAGGGTCGCTGGAAAGCCCTTAGAAGCGAACCAGGCTAGGAAAAACTCAGCCGAGAATCTGTCCGTAGGAGGAATCCGGCCACGAGTTCTCCTCCCAGTACGAGCAGGCGCGGTATGCTGTGGGGAATATCTTTACAGACCTCTTTACAAACCTCGGTATGGGGGGTTCTGCAAAGGCTACAGCAGATCAATCATCAGTGCTTGTGCTTCGGTGACGCTCCCTGCGGGAGAATCGCCCTATTTTTTCAGCTCATATTTTATGGATATTCGGCAATTACCGGGAACCGCTAACGATTTAGGTGCAACGTGGGACGGCAAGGGGACGAACTTTGCGCTCTTCTCTGAAAATGCAACCAAGGTAGAGCTTTGCTTATTTACCAAGCGCGGCAAAGAAACTCGCTATTCGCTCAATGAGGTCTACAACTTTGTCTGGCATGGCTATTTCCCAGAGGTTGAGCCCGGTCAGCGCTACGGTTTTCGGGTACATGGGCCGTTTGAACCGGAGAACGGGCACCGGTTTAACCCAAACAAGCTGCTGATCGATCCCTATGCGCTGGCGATCGCTGGCGACGTCACCTCAGGCCAACCGAACTTTGGCTACAACTGGCACGATCCCAACGAGGATCTTAGCTACAACGATCTCGACAGCGCCAAAAACATGCCCAAGTGTGTTGTGGTCGACACCCAGTTTGATTGGGAGGGCGATCGCCATCTGAGAACACCCTGGAATACAACCGTCATCTACGAACTGCACGTCAAGGGCTTCACCAAAACCCACCCCAAAATTCCCAAGCGGCTACAGGGCACCTACGCAGGACTCGCCCACCCCGCCGCCATCAAGCACCTCAAATCGCTGGGAATCACGGCGGTCGAGCTGATGCCGATTCATCACTTTCACGGCGAGCCAGGGTATCTGGCCAGTAAAGGATTAAGAAACTACTGGGGCTACGACTCGCTCAACTACTTTGCGCCCTATTCAGGCTACAGCGCTTCCGGGATTGAAGGGAATCAGGTTCACGAATTCAAAAGCATGGTCAAGACCCTTCACAGTGAAGGCATTGAAGTGATCTTGGATGTGGTGTACAACCACACCGGGGAAGGCAACCACATGGGGCCAACCCTCAGCTTTCGCGGCGTGGACAATGCGGCTTACTACCGGCTGGTTCACGAGAATGAGCGCTACTACATGGACTACACCGGCTGCGGTAACTCGCTGCGGATGAGCCACCCGCAGGTACTAAAGCTAATTATGGACAGCCTGCGCTACTGGGTGGAGGAAATGCACGTCGACGGCTTCCGCTTCGACCTGGCTTCGGCCCTGGCCCGCGAGCTGTTCGAAGTGGGGACGCTGGCAACCTTCTTTGATATCATTCATCAAGATCCGGTGCTGTCAAGGGTGAAGCTGATTGCCGAGCCTTGGGACGTGGGCGACGGCGGCTATCAGGTGGGCAAGTTTCCGCTGCTGTGGTCGGAGTGGAACGGTCAGTATCGCGATACGGTCAGGGACTTCTGGCGCGGTGAAGACGCAACGCTGGGCGAGTTTGCCTTTCGCTTTACCGGCAGCTCTGACCTGTACGAGCACACCGGGCGCAGGCCCCATGCCAGCATTAACTTCATTACCGCTCACGACGGCTTTACCCTGCGCGACCTGGTCAGCTATAACGACAAGCACAATGAGGCCAACGGTGAGGGCAACCGCGATGGCGAGGAGCACAACCGCTCGTGGAACTGTGGCGTCGAAGGTAAAACAAATCAGCCGGAGATATTGCAGCTCAGGGCCCAGCAGCAGCGCAACTTTTTAGCGACGCTAATGCTGTCGCAGGGGGTGCCGATGCTGCTAGCGGGCGATGAAATGGGGCGATCGCAGCAGGGCAACAACAATACCTACTGCCACGACAACGAGCTTTCCTGGATTGACTGGAACTTGCCCGACGAAAACAAAGCCCTGCTGCGCTACACCCAAAAAATGATCAAGCTCGTGCACGATCATCCAGTGCTGCGCCGCCGCCACTGGTTTTACGGACGCGAGATTCACGGCTCAGGGATCAGCGACATCGGCTGGTTCAACGTCGAAGGTGCTCCCATGCAGGACGAGTGGAATGCTGGCTTTGTAAAAACGCTGACGGTGTTCTTAAACGGTGGAGAAATTGCCACACCTTCGCATCGAGGTGAGCAAGTGATCGACGACAGCTTTTTGCTGATGTTTAACGCCCACTACGAGCTGCTAGAGTTTGCACTGCCCGAGGGGTTGGGCGATCATCGCTGGCGCTTACTCATCGACACTAAGTCCGAAGGCTTCGTCAAGCGCCCAAGAACCTTCCGCAAAGATGACAAAATCCCCGTTGCCGCTCGCAGCCTGGTTGTGCTGGAAAGCCCTTTGTAAATAATACGCAACGGGCTGGTTTTTCTTTATGATTGGGTGGATTAAAAAACTCACCCCTTTTGTAGCGCTATGGGTTGGCAAGCATTGGACAATCGACTGCGAGGCGTTCGGCTGTGGCGGCTGCTGCTCTTAGGGATAATGGTGTTGACGGTGGCGATCGCCCTCCCCGCCTGTAGCTCAGATGGCCCGCTCAGCCAACTCCGGTTAGAGAACTTCAGGACTGAGGAGAATAGCTCCCCTCGCCTGATCAGCACCGTGCTGGGCGAACCCAAAACCTTTAACTACCTGCTCACGCAAGAAAGTACCAGCAGCGAAGTCCTCGCCCTCATGTACGAAGGTCTGATCGGCATTGATCAGACCACTACTGAAGTCGTCCCGGCCCTGGCAGAGTCCTGGAAGATTGCAGAAGACGGGCTGAGCATCGCCTTTACCTTGAAGAAAAACTTGAAATGGTCAGACGGTGAGCCGCTCACAGTTGACGATGTGGTCTTTACCTACAACGACCTTATCTTTAACGAGGCCATTCCAACCGACACTCGTGACGTGCTGCGGGTCGGCGTCGAAGGAACGCTGCCATCAGTGACCAAGCTCGACGAGCGCCGAGTCGAATTCAAAATTACTGAGCCCTTTGCCCCCTTTTTGCGGGTGACCGGGGGCATCGCCATTTTGCCCAAGCACGCTCTCGAAGAATCGGTAAACACGAAAGATATCAATGGTCAGCCCCTGTTTCTGACCAAATGGGGTACCGGTGAAGATCCTGCTCAAGTGGTTGGCAATGGCCCGTACACTATCCGGTACTTTATTCCGGGAGAGCGAATTGCCTTTGAGCGCAACCCCTATTACTGGAGTAAAGGCCCCAATGGTGAGCAGCAGCCCTACATTGAAGAAATTATTTGGCCGGTTGTGAATTCACAAGATGCGGAGTTTGTGCGCT
>JBBQAC010000222.1:0-7647 GCA_038315915.1 Phormidesmidales cyanobacterium | reverse complement strand
AAGGGTCAGAATAGCTGAAGTACATTTAAACTTCAATTCACCCATTAAAATATGCTCTAGTAGTGAGCACCAATTGATAAAACGGGGATACAAACGGCGTGGAATTGCGATACAGCCCAGCAGAAATTGAAGCTAAGTGGCAAACATACTGGGCCGACCACGAACTGAATAAAACGCCGGAAGGGGCTGAAGACAGCGCTAAAAAGTTCTATGCCCTTTCCATGTTCCCCTATCCATCGGGCGACCTGCACATGGGCCATGTGCGCAACTACACTATCACCGATGTGATCGCCCGCATCCGCCGAATGCAGGGCTACCGGGTACTCCACCCGATGGGCTGGGATGCCTTTGGTCTGCCTGCCGAAAATGCTGCAATTCAGCGCGGTGTGCCGCCCGCCGAGTGGACGCTGAAAAATATTGCCCAGATGCGCGAGCAGCTCAAAAGACTCGGGCTTTCCTACGACTGGAGCCGGGAAGTTGCCACCTGCCTGCCTAATTACTACCGCTGGACGCAGTGGATCTTTTTACAGTTTTTTGAAGCGGGACTCGCCTATCAAAAGGAAGCCGCCGTCAATTGGGATCCGATTGATCAGACGGTTTTAGCCAACGAACAGGTCGATAGTGAGGGTCGCTCTTGGCGGTCTGGCGCGAAGGTAGAGCGCAAATTGCTGCGCCAGTGGTTCTTTAAAATCACCGACTACGCCGAACAGTTGCTCAATGACTTAGACCAGCTCTCTGGCTGGCCAGAGCGGGTGAGAACCATGCAGGCTAACTGGATTGGCAAATCTACCGGGGCTCAGGTCACCTTTAAGACCGAAGCGGGCGGCGATCTCGTCATTTACACCACGCGCCCGGATACGCTCTGGGGCGCAACCTTTATGGTGGTCTCGCCGGAGCATCCGCTGATGGATTCGCTCACGACTGAGGCGCAGGCCAAAGCGGTGAAAGCCTATCAGGAAGCAGCGGCCAATCTCAGCACAATTGATCGCACCGCTGAGGGCAGAGAGAAAACCGGCGTTTGGACAGGCAGCGATGCAATCAATCCGGTCAACGGCGAGAAGGTTCCCGTTTGGACAGCCGACTACGTAATGATGGACTACGGCACCGGGGCGATTATGGCTGTGCCTGCCCACGACCAGCGAGACTTTGAGTTTGCGCGTAAGTTCGAGTTGCCGGTTAAGGCGGTGATTCAGCCTGAGGGTGAGCCGCTAAACGGGGAGACGATGGAAGCCGCCTACGCTGGGGCTGGGGTGATGGTGAACTCTGGGCCGTTGGATGGCGCGATCGCTGGTAAAGGTGAGGGGGAGAGTGTGGAAAGAGCGATCGCCTACCTCCAATCCAAATCTCTCGGGCAGGGCACTACCAACTACCGCCTGCGCGACTGGCTCGTCTCCCGGCAGCGCTATTGGGGAGCCCCTATTCCGATCATCCACTGCCCCCAGTGCGGCACCGTCGCCGTGCCCGAGCAAGACTTGCCCGTCAAGCTCCCCGAAAACGTAGAATTCACCGGCAAAGGCGCGTCGCCGCTGTCAAAAATGGCCGACTGGGTAAACGTGCCCTGCCCCAATTGCAGCGCCGAGGCCAAGCGCGAAACCGACACAATGGACACCTTTCTTGATTCGTCCTGGTACTTTTTACGCTACGCCGATGCCAATAACGACGAGCAAGTCTTTATATCCGAGCGGGTAAACGACTGGCTTCCCGTTGACCAGTACGTAGGCGGTATTGAGCACGCGATTTTGCACTTACTGTACTCCCGCTTTTTTACCAAAGTGCTCAGGGATCGGGGCTTTCTCAACTTTGACGAGCCTTTTCAGCGCTTGCTCACACAGGGCATGGTGCAGGCCATCACCTACAAAAACGCCGAGGGCCAGTTCGTGGCTCCTGCCGACATTACCGATTTGAACAATCCCATTGATCCTGCAACCGGCGAGTCTTTGCAGGTGTCTTACGAGAAGATGTCCAAGTCCAAGTTCAATGGCGTCCCACCTGCTGAAGTATTAGCCAAGTACGGGGCCGACACCGCTCGCATGTTTATCCTTTTCAAGTCGCCGCCAGAAAAGGATCTCGAATGGGACGATGCCGATGTCGAAGGGCAGTATCGCTTCCTCAACCGAGTGTGGCGAGCAGTGACTGACTTTGCCCAGTCGGAAGGCATCAGCGCCGTCAAAGCGACAGGCAACCTCCAGCAAGACAAGCTCAGCAAGGCCGACAAAACTTTGCGACGTGCTACTCACACGGCAATTGAAGCGATTACCGAAGATATCGAAGGCGACTATCAGTTCAATACTGCCGTCTCTGAATTAATGAAGCTCAGTAACGCCTTAAACGACGCCAAGGACAAAACCACGCCCGCGTTCGCCGAGGGCATCTGCACCTTAGTGAAATTGCTCGCACCCTTTGCACCACACATTGCTGATGAGCTGTGGTCTCACCTTTCTCAGGAGAGCACCTCTGTTCACCAGCAGTCCTGGCCGGTAGTCGATCCCGTTGCGCTAGTGGCCGATGAAATCACGCTAGTAGTGCAAATTATGGGCAAAACCCGAGGGACTTTGCAGGTGCCTGCCAGTGCGGACAAAGCAGCTTTGGAAACCTACGCCCGCGAGTCAGACGTGGCCCAGCGCTATTTGGAAGGTAAAACAATCAAAAAAGTGATTGTCGTGCCCGGTAAACTCGTGAATTTTGTAGCCGTTGAGACTGTATGAAAACCCGATAGGATTTACGAATGATTTGCTTAACCTGTGGAAAACCCTGATAAAATTTCAGTGAAGATACGCAGGATTCCAATGGCTTCTCTTAAGTCAGCGCCGCTCCAATCGGATGTTCGCATTGGGCTAGGTAAGGTTTTACTGGTGGAGGACGAGGCGCTCATTCGCGAGACAGTAGCGCTATCTCTCGCCGACGAAGGATTTGAAGTATTTGTCGCAGAGGATGGCCAGAGTGCTTTGGAGATGCTGCTGGGCGCGCCTGATGGGGGGAAGGGAGCGATCGCTGACATCAGCCTGGTCGTTCTGGATCTAATGCTACCCGGCATGAATGGCCTGGATCTCTGCCGGTTGGTACGCCACCAGGGAATGGACGTGCCGATATTGATTTTAAGCGCCAAAGGCACCGAAACCGACCGCGTCGTCGGCTTAGAAGTCGGCGCGGATGACTATCTGACCAAGCCTTTTGGCATGAGAGAGCTGATCGCCCGCTGCCGCGCTTTGCTCAGGCGCTACCAGTCTCAGGCCAAGCCAGACGATGTCGCCATTCTCAAGTTTGAAGATATCTCGCTGCACATCGAAGAGTGCCAGGTATTTCTCTCCGGCGAAGAAGTCAACCTCTCACCCAAAGAATTCAAAATATTAGAGCTGCTGATCTCTCAGCCCAAGCGCGTCTGGTCACGCGACCAAATCATCGATCAGGTCTGGGGCTACGACTTCATGGGCGATAACAAAACGGTAGACGTACACATTCGCTGGCTGCGCGAAAAGCTCGAAGAAATCCCTAGCTCTCCCAAATATCTCAAAACCGTTCGCGGCTTTGGCTATCGCTTGGGCTAATAGTCTTAGACAGAATTCCGATAGAATAGAGAGCAGATACGTTTAAGCGATGCTTATCTGATGATTGTTGCTGCTCCTGAGCCTAAAGCTGAAGTAGAGGCACCTGCTGGTGAGAAGCGGGTTACGTTGGGACGACTATCTTCAAATCTTAAATGCGCTGCCTCAACCGCGTGATGCTCGACTCACTTACGATGATGGACTGCTAGAAATTACGATGCCGCTTGAAGATCATGAGTTTTCGGGGCGGTTAATTGAGCGCTTTATTCTGACTCTAGTTGAGCTATTTGGCCTGCGTATTAAGACGATGGGTTCAACGGCGATGAACTATTCCCACATTAAAAAGGGAGCTGAGCCAGATAACGCTTACTACATTTAGAATCAGCCTTTGGTCAAAGGCCGCAACGTAGACTTTGCGATTGACCCGCCACCTGATTTGGTAGTGGAAGTAGATATTACTCACACAGATGTTCGCAAAAACCAGTTTTATGCCAGCTTAGGCGTCCCTGAGTTTTGGCGATTCAACAGCTTTATCTATAGGGCACGAACCGTTGCCCTCTCAGCGTTGGCAGGCATCCGCGTCAGGCAAGGGATCTTTTTTCTCTAACCAGTGGGCAAAGTTTTCAGAAATCCGCACGACTTTAAAGCCCTCTGCAATGCTGCCCTTTAAGGCTTGGTCAGTATATCCAGATTTACTGTAGTAGCCGCCCATACGCTCATCTACTAAGAGATCTGCTCCAGAGAAATAGTCGCCTCGAAAGTGCGCCCGGATTAGGACTGTTTGGTCAGGTGTGATGCTAACTGGGGATAAGGCGTCGGAAAAGGGCTGTTCATCTTGATGGAGAGTGCCAATGGATTTGCGGGCAAGCAACTGGCCATCTGGCGTAATCACTTCCCACCAGTCGGCCCGCTGGTCGCAGCTTGTATCCGGGCTTTGGATCTGGACTTTTAGGGTGTAGTTATTGGGCTGACCGCTGTAGTCGATGCCGTTGGCAGCAGCCGGTAAAACGACAGCACCGCGAATCAGAGCGGGTTGTTTGTGCTCTGCCAACATAATCAGCGCTCGACTCAGCCCAATCGTTTTTTCTCTGGTTTCAGCCTGGCTCAAGGCATGAAGCACCTGGAACCAGTCAGCCTGCTTCGCGTAGTAGGTAGCAATTTCTACCATCGGCACAGAGGTCTTTCCTCGACGGGCCCCCTGAAGGACTTCTCCCAAAAAAGTCTTGCTCACAGCACTATCAGTAACGGCGACGCCAGCATTCACAATCGCCCGCAGCGCATCCGATTTATAGGAGTCGGACTCGATGGTATTGGCAGAAGTCAGCGCCTCGCTCAACACGGCTTTGGCTTGAGCTGGGTCGTTGAGGTCACCAGCGGCACTGGCAATCACCCTCAACGCATACGATTTAGAGGAGTCGGACTCGATGGTATTGGCAGCAGTCAGCGCCTCGCTCAACACGGCTTTGGCTTGAGCTGGGTCATTGACGTCACTGTAGGCACTGGCAATCTCACTCAACGCAGACGATTTAGCGTAGTCGTCGTCGATGGTATTGGCAGCAGTCAGCGCCTCGCTCAACAGGGCTTTGGCCTGAGCTGGGTCGTTGAGGTCACCATAGGCACTGGCAATCGCACTCAACGCATCCGATTTATAGTAGTCGTCCTCAATTTCATCTGCTCGGGTCTTGAGCTTTGCAAGAAGCTCGGTTTTACTTTCTGTAAATGTTGCCCGCCCCAGAAAACCAGCAGATTCTTGAATAAATGCGCCGGTGCTTTTGCCCTTGATATCGATAGCTCTATTCCATTGGTCGTTTTTCGCGAAGGCAACGGCAGCCTCAGCGCCAATGTCAGCGCTGCTATTTTTCTTTAACAACCCAGATAGCTGCCACTGCATTTTTTGAATTTGTCCGCTGGGCGTCAAGTTCCACCAGCCTGCAAACCCGCTAGAGATAATCACCGCTATCAACAGCGCCGCTACTCCGCCATACACTCGTCGCTGACTCAACCGCAGCAGCTTTTCCTTTTGCTCTCGCTTGGCACCCCATACCAGGTAAGACCCTTGCTGCCTCAGTAACAACAGCTCCCGCAGCCCAAAGCAGTACCGCCGGTCGCACCGATTCCCCAGCCACTCATTCACCCGTCTGTTCAGGAGCTGATTTGCCTGATCGACTGCCGATAGTTCTTTGCTCGCCTGCCGCATCAGCGCTGGAATCAACCGCTCGTGAGCCAGCTCGTAAGCCACCTCCCCGTTTTTTCCCTGAGGTGTAATCAAGCGCACATCTCCCCGCACTAGCCAGGTAATTGCTTCTGCCACCTCTTCTGGCCGGGCCGATCCCTTGAGCTTTTCCTTCAGCTCCGGGGCCGTCAGCATTCCCGCCCGTACCTGCCGTTCCATATCCGTCAGTGCTAGCAGCACCTTGACGACCGACTGGCGCTGACTGTCTGTAACTCTAGCCTCTAGCGATCGCTCCAAAAAGCGCTGCAACAGCCCCTCCACCCCGCCAAACTTCTCAAACGCACTGCGGTTAAACGCCCGCAGCTCATCTGCCGTTTGCCGCTCAATCATCCAGGCCAAGATCTGCAAATCCACTGGCGAGATTCGCCCATCTTCACAATTGGCCAGTTCAGCTCGGGCTAGCTCAGTCACAAAATCCCGGTTAAATGTCAGCCCCTCCGTCCTGGCGATCACCTCCAATATCCGGCTAGCCTCTGTCGGTGTAAACTTATCCAACCGAAAGACATCCTGCGGTGCGAGCGAATATCCCAACGCCTGCTGCATCTCATGCAGGTGATACATCAGGTCTGATCGAATCGCGACCAAAATTTTCACTGGGAGCGGATTATCGCTACAGTACCAGCCCTTCAGCGCCTGAATAAAAGGCTGACGCTGCTCTCTGCGCGGGCAATGAACAAAAAACTGCTCAAACTGGTCGAGCAACAAAATCAACGTCTGATCGCTATTTTCAGACACTTTGCCCAGCAGCCGCAAAAAGTCAATCTGCTCATTTGCTTCAGGCAAAAGCCAGCTCAGCGGAATCTCCAACTGCTCAGCGAGCGCCCTGGCAATCGTCCGAATCGGCTCCTGATCGCTAAAGCGAACATATATTCCCACAGGGCACGTTCCCACCAGCGTCAGATGAGACGAAATTCCGGCCTGTAAAAAAGAAGTCTTTCCGCAGCCTGACTCTCCATGTAAAATGCCAAACCGAAAGGACTGGCTCGTCAGAGACTCCAGACACTCTCCGAGATCCTGCTGCCGCTGAAGCTGGCTAAACACCTCAGCATCCGTCGCTTCAAAAGGCCGCAGCCCTTTAATGGCTTGGCGATCTGCCGTATCTGCCTGACTTGCCGGTACCGCCCGAGGCATGGTTCGCACTGCGATCGCCAGCGCCACAAAAAACAGCCCCACTTCCCCCAGCCAAAAGCCCCTGGCATATCCCTCGGGCGGCTTAATATCCAAAAACTTAAACGCCAGCCCGCTGCCCGGATTAAAGAGAAACACGCCCGCGATCGCCACCAAAACCAGCAGCGAAAACCAGTTGCGCGCAACAATCAGCTCTGCTACCCACCGCAGAAAATTACCGACCGCTTCAGTCGTTTGCTTGATGAGATCAGCAGAAAAAGGCGAGTCAGAACTCATAACAGCAGCGAAGAATCAGGACATGAATAACGGCTTGTCGTAACTTACGAATATTTACTTAAAAGAATAGTCTCTGTAAGCAGAAATTAGAGCATTACACAAACATTCTCAAGATTTCGGGGGACTATAGCCTCATACAAACTTCAGTTGTTCTTAGCAAAGCGTCCAGTTAAAGAACGTGCGATCGCTTCCCCTCACTGCTGACGATTGAGCGCTGGCCTTGTAGAATTCGACGGAGAAACCCGCGCTGACGCTATGGCTACTTCCCACCTCCCGCCGACATCTGCAAACCAAAAAACCTACCCCTCGCGTTTCTCAGAAGCACTCTTACCAGGCACAATCATTCTGGTCGGCGTCTTGCTCACCCTATGGCTGCAAAGATTCTCGCAAAACGGCGTCGTCTTCAGCGGTGACGGTGGGCTCAAGGCACTGCTCGCTCAGCAAATCGCCCAGCAGCTATCCGCAGGT
>JBBQAC010000205.1:0-8629 GCA_038315915.1 Phormidesmidales cyanobacterium | reverse complement strand
ACGCTTGGCGACCAAATGAACGCCTAAAGGCGGCGTATTTTAATGAAGGACTCAGACCTCCAATCGGTTTCTAAAAAGCCTCCTCGGAAGCCTCTAGAAGACTGTGACATCACGGGTTTAGCCTTTTGCACAATCCCTTTTTGAGTCTACCACGAGAGCTAATTCCCCTTGTCCTGAGCGGCCTTTAGATGAGGATTATCGAAGGAAAAGTTTACATTTCTGAGTCATCCTGCAACATTCCGTAAAGGTTTGCTGTGCGGCTGGCGGCGGGAAGCGATCGCAGCAGAGGGTTCACAGAGAACGAAAATAGAGTCGTCTTCGCTTTACTGTGAGGCAGTCGCTACCGCAAGGAGTGTGATAGATAACCTGTCTACAGGGAGATATCTACGAGCCAATTTGACGAAACTTGTTCAAGGTTTGGTATAGGAGTATACAAAATCTGTCAATCCCTATCCATACGATCAATAACGTCCTTACACAGCCCCCTTGTCTGAAACAAATAGGAAGCAGAGATATGACCGGCAACGAGTCGCGCGTTCAAGCCATTTACGAGATTACTAACCGGGAACCAATTGAGAGTAAAGAGCCCGAAAAGCTGGAAGACTTGTGGGCTTCAAACGTTTTTAGCTTAAGCAAAATGAAGGCAAGCCTTCCCAAAGATATCTTTAAGTCGGTGAAGAAGACGATTCAGACCGGCGAAAAGCTCGATCCTTCTGTAGCCGATGCGGTGGCAGGTGCCATGCGCGATTGGGCCATGTCTAAAGGGGCGATGTACTACGCTCACGTGTTTTATCCGCTGACGGGCCTGACGGCTGAAAAGCACGATGGCTTTATCGCGCCTCAGGGCAACGGCGATGTGATTTCGGAGTTTTCAGGCAAGCTGCTGATTCAAGGTGAGCCCGACGGCTCTTCCTTCCCCAATGGCGGCATTCGCGACACGTTTGAAGCCAGAGGCTACACCGGCTGGGATGTCACTAGCCCCGCCTACATTCTAGAAACGGAGCATGGCGCAACGCTGTGCATCCCAACGGTCTTTATCTCCTGGACAGGGGAAGCGCTCGATAAGAAAACGCCGCTGCTCAGGTCGATTGCAGTTGTGGACAAGGCGGCTCACCGCCTGCTGAAGCTGCTGGGGAATAATGACATTGCTCATGTCAGCTCTAGCTGTGGGGCTGAGCAAGAGTACTTTTTGATCGACTCTAACTTTGCCAATACGCGGCCTGATATTTTGCTTGCTGGGCGCACCTTGTTTGGCAAAGCGCCTGCAAAAGGTCAGCAGTTTGACGACCACTATTTTGGGGCGATTCCGTCGCGGGTGCAGGCGTACATGCACGATGTGGAAGAAAAGCTTTACAAGCTGGGCATCCCGGCGAAAACTCGCCACAACGAAGTGGCTCCTGGGCAGTTTGAAATTGCGCCAGTTTTCGAATCTGCCAACGTCGCCAGCGACCACCAGCAGATGATTATGACGACGCTGCGCGATACGGCCAAAGAGCATGGCTTTATTTGTCTGCTGCACGAAAAGCCGTTTGCGGGCATCAATGGCTCAGGTAAGCACGTCAACTGGTCGATTGGCAATTCTACTCAGGGCAATCTGCTCGATCCGGGCGATACGCCTGAGGAGAACCTTCAGTTCTTGGCCTTTTGCGGTGCGGTGATTCGCGGTGTGCATATGTATGGCCCGCTGATGCGCGCGGTGATTGCGACAGCGAGTAACGACCATCGCCTGGGCGCGAATGAAGCGCCGCCAGCGATTATGTCTGTATACCTGGGCAGCCAGCTAGAGGAAATTTTCAACCAAATTAAGGATGGCAATCTGACCGGCTCCAGTCACAAAGGCGTGATGCAGCTTGGGGTCGATACGCTGCCGCCGCTGACGAAGGACGCGGGCGATCGCAACCGCACTTCCCCCTTCGCCTTTACCGGCAACCGCTTTGAATTTCGCGCGGTGGGCTCTAGCCAGTCGGTCTCTGGCCCCTTAATTGCCCTCAACACGATGATGGCCGATTCGCTCAGTTGGATTGCAGACCAGCTAGAGAGCAAGTTGGGCGATCGCAAAGCGGGCCCCGAAGAAGTCGGCCAGCTCATTCAGCCGATTCTCAAAGACATCATGGATAAGCACGGCGCGGCGATCTTTGGCGGCAACGGCTATTCCGACGAATGGCATACTGAGGCGGTCGAAAAGCGCGGCCTGCTGAACATTCCGACCACGGCTGACGCCCTCCCCTACCTGAAAGATCCCACCATCAAGAAGCTGTTTGAAAGCACAGGTGTACTCTCGCCGACTGAGCTAGAAAGCCGCTATGAAGTGTACGCCGAGCAGTACATCTTGTTCATTGAGGTGGAAGCCAAACTGGTTTCAGATATGGCGAAGACCTTAATATATCCGGCGGCGATCCGGCACTTGAGTGAGTCGGCAGGCGCTGTCTCCAACCTCGATGCGATTGGCATCAGCATCGACAAAGCCCCGCTTGAAAAGGTGGCTGGCCTTGCCAAAACGCTGTTTGACGGGGCCAATGAGCTAGAAGCGGCGATCGCCAAGCACGACTTCGCCTCGACCGAGGAGCATATGAGCTACTGCGCAGGCACCATTCGCGACATGATGGACAAAGTCCGCGAAGCAGCCGACACCTTGGAAGGTGAAGTTGCCGATGACCTCTGGCCGTTGCCAACCTACGAAGAGATGCTCTTCATCAAGTAGAAACCAGACGGGCTATATGAGAAAAGCCGCCTGTAACGGGCGGCTTTTCAGCTTTAAATGCCGCCAACGCCTCTAGCTATATAAATCTCCAGACAGATTTTGATTAATTGCCCTCCACATTTTTCGTAACACTCTTTTACAATAAAAAAACTTATTGATTAGAAAACTTCTCACAAAGCTGCTCTCCGATTCCCTATGCCAGACACTCTCACCCCAGACTCACTCACCAAGATCGCCTACCAAACTTTTCAGCAGGGCAAACAGGTTTTTGGCTTTGCTCATAAAACGCTCAGCACCCGCATATTGAACACGGTATCGCCCAAGGAGCGGAACGAACCCAACCCGCTCACGCCAGAGATGATCAAAAGTATTCAGCCTCGAATCGCTGCGCTACTTGAGGCCGACTGGCAAGATGCCGAAAACGGCGTATATCCTAAGTGGGCGCTGTTTGAAAATCGCTGGGATGACTTTTTCCGCTACTACCCCGAGATGTGCCTGGACTTGCCGGGTATTTGGGAGCGCGCCAACGGCAAGCGCCATCAGGAATTTAACGAGGGGATCGAGACAGCAGGCTATCCAGATTACTACGTACAAAACTTTCACCATCAAACCGATGGCTACTTCAGCGACACTTCGGCAAATCTGTACGATCTACAAGTCGAAGTTTTATTCAACGGTACGGCTGACCCTATGCGTCGCCGGATATTGGCCCCGCTAAAGCAGCACCTCAGTGCCATGAACACCCCTATAGGAAGCACCCCTCAGCCGCTTAAGGTACTCGATATTGCCTGCGGTACGGGCAACAACTTGAAGCTGATTAACCAGGCCATGCCCAAGGCTGCTCTCTACGGCGTAGATTTGTCCCCGGCTTACCTGCGCAAAGCGAATGAAAACCTGGCTAATGTCAAAGGTATTCCAGCCCAGCTCATACAGGCAAACGGTGAAGTGCTGCCTTTCGTAGACGAATTTTTTGAAGCGACAACCAGCACGTTTCTATTCCACGAGCTACCGGCTGAGGCGCGTCAAAACGTGATTGATGAGGCTTACCGGGTTACCAAGCCTGGCGGTATTTTTGTCATTTGCGATTCCATTCAGAAAATGGATACACCTGAGCTTGAGCCAATGATGGAAAACTTCCCGGCGATTTTCCACGAGCCTTACTATCGTCACTACATCTCTGATGATTTGGTGGCTCGGTTGGAAACGGCAGGGTTTACTGAAGTGAAAACCTTCAACCACTTTATGAGTAAGTACTGGGTGGCACTCAAGCCATCTGCCTAATTTGCTCGAATAGCTCACGAACTTTCGCCAGGTCTTTGTCACCTGGCGATTTTTCTACGCCGCTAGAGAGGTCAATGCCGCTGGGCGAAAGCTGGGCTAGGGCGCTGCAAACGTTGTCGGGGCGCAGGCCACCGGCTAAAAACCAGGGACGGCTCGGGGCGAAGGTTTGCAGCGATCGCCAGTCTAAAGTATGTCCGGTACCGCCAAGCTGCTGAGGATCGTAAGCATCGAGTAAAAGCGCATCGACGTAAGGTTCGTAAGCAATGGCGGATTCTAAGTCGGCAGCGACTCGAATCCGTAGGGCTTTGACTAGCTTGACCTGGGGCAAGCCCATCATCTCAAGTGCATCGCGCAGGATCTGGCAGGTGGCAATCGTTTCATCGCCGTGGAGCTGAATGACGTCAAGGCTGGCAGTCTTGGCTATGGCCAGGATTTCTGTGAGGGGCGCGTTGGCAAAGACGCCGAAGTGCTCTACTTCAGGATCGGCGATAGAAATGTCTGCGGTGATGGCTGCGATCGCTTCAGGGGTAATGTAGCGGGGTGATCGCTCAACGCAAATGTAGCCGAGTGCAGTGGCCCCGAGTTGAGAAATCGCCCGCCCCTGCTCCGCCTTTGTAATTCCGCAAATTTTTACCTGTAGCATGGTCTGACGATTCCTTTGCTGCGAGCGTTAGAAGGGGGCGCTTTCACCTACGCCTGTCAGCATAGCCGGTTATCCACAAAGGCTGCGGGCCGTGCCCCGGCGACCGAGTCGGTACAATGGAGGCACACACTCTTTACCGCAGGCTTTGACCGGCCCCGAAGGATATCGCTTATGCAAACTGGTTGGCGAGTGGGCTCCCTTTTTAACATCCCGCTATTTATTGACAATTCCTGGTTTTTTATCGTACTGGTGATCACTTTTGTGCAGGGCAGCGACCCGAGGTGGACGCAGCTCGTGGGGCCAGTAGGCGCTTATGTTGCAGGGCTGCTGCTAGCGCTGCTGCTGTTTGCCTCGGTGCTGGCTCATGAGCTAGGTCATAGCCTGGTAGCCCGCACTCAGGGCATTACGGTGACCTCTATTAAGCTATTTTTGTTTGGCGGGATGGCCTCAATCGAGAGCGAATCGAAAACACCGGGTCAGGCTTTTCAAGTAGCGATCGCTGGCCCTGCCGTCAGCCTGCTGCTCTTTTTTGCCCTGACGGCAATCAGCCTGATTTCCAATCTGCCACCGATTGCGCAAGGCGTGATCAGCCGTGTCGCGACAACAAACCTGGTGCTGGCCCTGTTTAACCTGATTCCGGGTCTGCCGCTCGACGGCGGTCAAATCTTCAAAGCAGCCGTGTGGAAAGCGACTAACAGCCGCGCCAAAGGCGTTCGCTGGGCAGCTCGCTCAGGTCAGGTTTTGGGTTGGGGCGCGATTGTTCTCAGCGGTATTGCTCTGTTTTCGGGCGCTGGACTGGAGGCCCTGTGGCCCGGTCTGATCGGCCTGTTTATTTTGCGGAATGCCAAGGCTTACAACCGCATGAACGACCTGCAAGAAGGCTTGTCCGAGCTGAAGGCAGTCGATGCTACCATCCGAGATTTCCGGGTACTCGATGCCAATATGTCTTTGCGAGAATTTGCCGATGAATGTCTGCTGCAAGACAAGCAGGCTCCGGTTTACTACGCTTCCTCAGACGGGCGCTATCGCGGCATGGTTTCCCTGGAAGACTTGCGTCAGGTAGAGCGTAGTGAGTGGGACACTCGCACCTTGAGCAGCATTGCTCGCCCGCTGCTAGAAATTCCTCACGTCAGCGAAGATACCGCCCTCATCGACGTGATCACCCTGATGGAGACGAAAAAGCTTAACCGCCTGACTGTCCTCACGCCCGCTGACGCCGTTGCTGGCACGGTAGATCGCGGTGAAATTGTGCGGGCGCTGGCGAAGCAGCTCAAGTTTCAAGTCCCAGAAGCGACAATCCAAAAAATCAAGCAGGAAGGCGCGTATCCGGCTGGATTGCAGTTGGGCGCGATCGCGCAATCAGTAGAACAAGCCTAAAATAAGGTAGCGCTTTTCATTAATTAGGACGGGCGATCGCCATGGCAGTCACCACTCAAAAGCTCACGTTTGAAGAATACCTGACTTACGAGGACGGTACGGACACTCGCTATGAGCTAGTTGATGGAGAACTAAAACCGATGAGCGTAGGGACGGGAATACATGCGTTCATCATTGATTTTTTAGCTGATCGGTTCAAGGAAGTACTATCTGACATCGAAGCGGCTCATGGACAATCGTGCAAAGTCCTGGCGGGCTCGATTGGGGTGCAGTCGCCCAGAGGAGGCCGTCAAAACACCTCGCGTATTCCCGACATTACGATCCTTCCCTTAGACCAGGCACTGTCAATGTTAAACAGAGAGGCGGTGATTGGTCTTAACGAACCGCCGCCTTTGCTCGTTGTTGAAGTGGTCAGCCCCTCTACCAAAACCGAAGACTACCGGGCTAAGCGCTTGGAGTACAACGTTTTGAATATTTCAGAATACTGGATTGTCGATCCGCTCAGCGAACAAATTACGATTTGTCTGTTGGAAGAGGATCTATACGACCTGACCGAATTCCGAGGCGATGACAGGGTTCAGTCGCGGCTGTTTCCTAGCCTCAATTTAACCGCTGCCCAGATTCTATCCGGCGGTCTGTAGCCACGCTTTTCATAAGGGAGTTCCGTTATGGCAGTTACCACCCAAAAGCTTACCTTTGAGGAATACCTCACCTATGCGGATGGTACCGACACTCGTTATGAGCTGGTCGATGGAGAGCTTGTCCCGATGAGCTTAGGTACCGGTAGGCATGGCGACATCATATGGTTTTTGGCCCGCTCTTTTGAAGAGATAATTATTCAGTCGGCGCGACCTTGGACAGTTAGACCCGGTGTTATCGGTGTGCAGTCGCCCAGGGGACGACGATGGGACACTTCTCGCATTCCTGATGTGACCGTGCTACCAACCGCTCAGTGGGAAGCGATGTCTGACCGCGAAGCGGTTATTGGCCTGAATGAACCGCCGCCTTTGCTGGTGGTAGAAGTGGTCAGCCCCTCGACCAAAAGCGACGACTACCGCTCCAAGCGTGGAGAGTACGGATTTTTGGAGATTTCTGAATACTGGATTGTAGACCCGCTTGCAGAAAAAGTGACTCTCTGCGTCGTCGATAATCAGTTCTACGACTCGTCAGAATTTAGCGGTGAAGAGAGCATTCAGTCACCGACCTTTCCTAATTTAGCGCTGACGGCTGCGCAGGTGTTGGCCGGAAAGCTGTAAGGGCGCTTTGTCGTTCGGAAAGGGTTAGCGGCTGGCTTTGAAATCGAATATTGAAAGTAGTGCTAGCGGCCTCACTCAGTGTTGAAGCGATCGCCTCTATACCGTTCGCTGGCAAGTTTGACGGCGCTATTTCCTCGCCAAATACTTTTGTAAACAGCTCACTATTCGGGTGCAAGCGAATGGAGCCATGTTGCAGAACGCAGCCGTCGCGATAAACCTGAGCGCTGCCAATTAGCTTGTAGCCGTTATTCATGATCAGATCGGCGGCGGTAGCGGTGCCAAAGCAGTTCGGATTGTGAATGTAGCCCCGTCCGGCTGCGCCAAAGGTGAGATCTACGCCCAGGCAACGCCATCCCTCAATTAAAAATTGGCAGAGCTGCTGATAGACTTCCCGGCGCGACCCTGTCAGCCCTGAAGTTACCAGGGCATAGGTCAGATCGCCCTGATGCAGGACGGCGCGGCCTCCAGTGGGTCGGCGCACAATATTTATTGGTTTCCCCTGCCAGCGCAAGGTCTTCCAGAATTCGGGAAACTGGCGCTGGTGGTAGCCGAGAGAAAGGGTGGGCGATCGCCACGTATAAAACCGCAAACTCGGTGGCTGCAAACCCTTGACATGCTGGTCGAGTAGCCAGCTATCAATCGCCATTTGCTCAATGCCTGTGCCTTCGTCCAATGGGATTAGCCGCCAGGTCTCAGGCATCGTAGGGCAGCGGCCTGACCGGGCGTTTTATCAGCGATCGCACCAGCCAAACGAAGAGCAGTGTCTCTATGAGAATTGTGATGAGCTGATAGAGCGGGAAATAGTCAGGATTGATCTGCGGCAAGATGAGGATTGGTATTACGGCGCTGGAAAGGAGATACAGGCCATAGACGATTAGCGCTAACTTACGCGTCTTCACATAGGCCCAAACTAAAAAACCGATTTTAATAAACAGGCAGGTAGCGCCTACGAGCAGCAGCGCGTAGGCCGTGAGAAAGTCCATACAAATGACAGAGTGACTGGGTGAGTGAAATCGCTAAACCGCCGGGTAGTCCTTCAGCAACACCTCGTCATTTTCATCGGCAATCGAAGCCACAACCGTCATCAGCCGCGAAATTTCACTGGCATTAATGTCTTTGAGCGTGCGGCTGGCAAAGACGACTACGCTCTGATCGATCAGGCCAAAGCAGGCTTCAAACGTATTGCCGCAGTTCAGCTCCAACAGGCGGCGCATCATATCAGCTTCGTTCTGTACCGGCAGCTTGTGCACAGGTGACCAGGTCGTCAGCGTATCGTCGTCGCTTTCGCCCGAAAGCTGCACATACACATTCACCGTCCCGTACTGAAACTTCCACAGGTAGCCGCCTTCGGAGTGATTGACCATCGCGGTG